>NZ_RZOI01000003.1:6378-36905 GCF_004022645.1 Mesorhizobium sp. M4A.F.Ca.ET.020.02.1.1
CAGAGCCACGATGGCTACTTGCTGCAGGAGACACCGACCCAGCAGGATCTGTCCTTCGAGACCATGCGCAAAAATTTGCCGATTGGCAGCGTAAATCGCGTGATTGATCGCCTGCTGGAAGAGATCGATATCTTGAAACCGGACCAGATCGCAGTTCAGACTCAATTGGGCGACTTCGACCAAAAGACGATGCTGCGCCAGATCGAGCTCTGGGGCGACAAGATCATCCCTGCGGTCAACAAGGCGCTTTGTCATGCCGGAAGCTGAAGCCGGCCGTTACGATGATGGCTGCCTATCCACGCGCGCAATGGCGTGGGTCCGAGCTAGGGAGGAGCTTCGATCAGCATGTGCTGCCCTGCGTGCTTTCGCGTTCGCTTGAGGAGGTCCAGGCGGGCGAGGTGTTGGCGACGGAGGGGACAGGCCTTTCGTCTGTCGAATTGCGTGATGTCTTGGCCGCAACTTTCCCGTCTACCTCCAGCAGCGTATTCGCTTTGGAGGAGTTGAGCGAGCCCGAGCCGGAACTGGAAGAGGAGCTGCTGCGCCGGCTGCTGCTAGCGCATGCTGCGCCGGGCGACCCGGCGAGCGCCCGCTTGGCCAAGATCATCGCCCGGCGTGCGATGCGCACGGACCATCTTTGGCGGGATCTTGGCCTCTCAAATCGCGCTGAGCTCAGCCGCCTGCTTGCCAGACATTTTCCCGCGCTGGCGGCAGGCAACACAGAAAACATGAAATGGAAAAAGTACTTTTACCGCAAGCTGTGTGAGGCCGAAGGCTTTTCGTCATGCACTGCACCCAGTTGTCGGGAATGCCATGACTTCGAAAGCTGCTTCGGCCCGGAGGAAGTTGAGAGTCGCCTCTCGCCGACCAGGAATGCCGGTTAGTCACTTCGCTTGATCGCAGCTGCGGACAACCGCTTATCACGGCGCCGTAGTATGGAGGAAGGGATGTTCATCGCCTCGCGATATTTGGTGACGGTACGGCGAGCGACATTGATGCCGGTCTGCTTGAGCTGAGCAACGATGTCTTCGTCGGAAAGTACCTTGTCGAGCGATTCTTCGGCGATGATTGCCTTGATCCGATGGCGGACAGATTTGGCGGAGTGCGCGTCGCCGCCCTCGCAGGATGCGATTGTCGCTGTGAAAAAATACTTCAGCTCGAACACCCCGCGCGGAGTTAACATGTACCTGTTCGAAGCCACCCGGCTTACCGTCGACTGGTGCATTTTGATCCCGTCAGCGACATTTTTGAGACAGAGAGGCCGCAGATGGGCGACGCCGTGTGTAAAAAAGGCATCCTGCTGGCGCACGATTTCGGTCGCAACCTTAAGGATCGTCTTAGCGCGCTGCTCGAGACAGCTGATCAGCCAGTTCCCTTTTTCCTGGCAATGGTCGAGAAACGCTTTGCCTTCCGGATTTTGATTGGTCAGCTGCGAGATTTCGGCGACATAGGTGTGGTTGATCAACACTTTGGGCAGCGTGGCCGGATCAAGCTCCACCCGCCATCCACCTTCGGACTTGGGCATTACCCAGACGTCCGGTACGATGGTTTCCGGCGTCCCGGACTGGAACCGGTCTCCAGGCTTGGGATCGAGCGCGCGGATTTCGTTCCTCATGTCGAGGAGATCCTCCTCGTCGACTCCGCAACGCTGCTTCAATCCCTGAAAATCCCCCCGTGCAAGCATCTCGAGATTGGCGACCAAAGCTGCCATAGCCGGGTCGAACCGGTCTTGCTGGCGCAGCTGAATCTCCAGGCATTCGCTGAGAGTTCGCGCAAAAATCCCCGGCGGATCAAATTGCTGCAAGATTCCGATGACCCGTTCCACATCAGCTTGCCGAACGTTTAACCTCCCGGCCAGATCGAAAAGGTTTACCTGAAGATAGCCAGTGTCCTCCAGATGGGCGGCGAGCTGTCCGGCAATCAGCCGCTCCTGCGGGGTGAACGGGGTGAGGGCGACCTGGCGGGCGACATGGTCGTGCAATGTTTCGGTGTGGGCGGTAAACTCCTCGACGGCAGGTCGATCGTTGCCGCTACTGCGTTGCGACTTCCATTGCCCGCGCCCGCCAGACGGCCCGCCAATGGGCGATTCGCCGATTTCGCTTCTGCTTTGACTGCTCCGCTGATCCACCCCTGACAGCGGCGAAACGTCGTCAAACGGGTCAGGCTTCAAAACGGGGTTCTTCTCGAGTGCCTGCTCCACGAGCTGATGGAGTTCAGTATGCGTCAATCGCAGCAAGCGAATAGCTTCAATGGCTTGAGGCGATAAGACCATACGTTGCTTCTGGCGTTGAAGCAGGCTTGCTGAGAGATGCATGTTGAACCGGTAATCTGCCGAGGAGGCTCTAGTGTGTGCTGGGGTTGTGTGAGACTTGCCACTTCTGGGTCATGCCGCCGCCTTCAGTTTGTCGAGAACGTTTTGCGGGGATGAAACGCCATAGGGGTCCGTCTCGCAGTTGTCACAGAAGCCTTCCTCCTCGAACCACTGCTCCACCACGCCATCGTCGATCAGAGCGGCGTATCGCCAGGAGCGCATGCCAAAGCCCAGATTGTCCTTCGCGACCAGCATGCCCATCTTGCGCGTGAACTCGCCCGACCCGTCTGGGATCAGCTCGATCTTCTGCAGCCCCAAGGACTTTCCCCACGCATTCATGACGAAAGCATCGTTGACTGAGACGCAGTAGATCGCGTCAATTCGCAGTTCCAGAAATTGATCATAGAGTTTTTCGAAATCGGGCAGTTGGAAGGTCGAGCAGGTCGGGGTGAAGGCGCCAGGCAGCGAGAACAGGATAACGCGCTTGCCCCCGAAATAATCGTCGGAGGTCTTGTTCTCCCACCGATAAGGATTTGGCCCCCCGATCGACTCATCGCGAACACGCGTGCGAAAGGTCACGAGAGGAACGTTCTTTCTATCGGTCATTGATTTGCTCCCAGGCCAAAGTGGTACGGTGCATTTTTCGGTTAAACTGAAGCGGCATCGACTTCGGTGGACAGTTCCGGCAGCCTTTCGCCCTGGCGTGGTTGCCTCGGACCAGTCTTGTGCAAGACCGCCCCCGAGCAGGGACGTTTAACGGCGACGAGCTTCCAGTTTTCCGCGGGGACGGGGAATGTTTGCTCGCGTGCTTTATCGAGCTTTGAGAGGTAGGCATGGTCTCCAACCGTGGTTTTGACTGCGTTCTAGCGACCGAGTCGCAAGCGCCATGCCAATTGACCCCATGCCTTGGGTTCACTTCGGTTTTTGCAGCAACTTTCGTGTTGTGCAGTAATGCCGGTCGATATTATTGCTCAAGCAGCACTGGAAATTGGGTGGGACTCCGTTCGGCAAACCCGGCCTTTGTCCGAAGCCGGACACGAATGTCGGAAATTAGCCAAACGCCAGGACCTGGGGCGGGTTAAGAAACGTTGCCGTGGGCACCGTTCTTCAGCACAATTGCGCCACGCGAGCATGGCTCCCAGCGTCAATGCCGTGCAGCAGCGAGACGAAAGTCACTGCAGAATATCAACCTCTGCGAAGTCGTTGAGACGATGGGACAGGATAGCCAAGGAGGTGCGCCGTCTTGCATGCCCCGCCAGCGAGGCGAACCCTCTTGGCTACGCGCGCCACCAGAGACGCTCCATATCGTCAGGCCCGCGTCTCATGCTCAGATGAGCCGGTATTTGGCTCTCTCATCAGCGAACCGAGAGAGCCCATGCCAAGACGGAAGCAAGCAAGACGAACGAGCGTCAAAGATACCCGGACGATCCTGCGCCTGACCCGTAAACAGGGCAGTCCGGTGGGCGAGGTGGCAGAGCAACTGAGGTTCGGCAAGACCTCGGTTTCCACCTATTTCTGCGGGCGCTGGAGGCGGGCTGTCGTGCTGGCCCTGCATGCGGCTTTGACGACGATGCGATGTTGAAACACCGTCTGTTGCGCCGAATCGGCCGTCGGCCACACGTTGGGTCGTCATCAGGTTCTCGACAGCTTCCCGGTGTCAAATCCAAACCGTGGTCGGCGATCCCACCAAGGTGGGAAGGCAGCGCTGACATAGCCGAACGTCGATCAAGTCACGATCAACGATTGCCTCATGTCACATGCCCTGCGGGACTGAAAAACGGAGAAGAACATGTGCGATGCAAAACTGAAGACCGTGCTTTCGCTCTTCTCGCCGGTGGCCAGCAAATTAGATGCTCTCTCGTCCAACGGACCAGCGACGGATGCAAATTACGTTAAGCTAAATACGAACGAGAACCCGTTTCCGTTGCCGAAGAGCGTAATGCAAAGTGCAATTGCTGCGATCGAACACCATTATCTTTATCCGGAAGACGACAATCTCAGCTTAAGGGCAGCTGCCTCCGACGCTTACGGATTTTCCAAAGATCAGGTGATTGCCGGCAACGGTTCGTCGGAACTGCTCGGACTCATCTACAGAGCTTTCCTCGCCCCAGGAGATACAGTGGCGATGCTGTCGCCCGGATTTTCGTTCAACCGTAAACTTGCCATGTTACAGGGTGCCGAGTTTCTCGAAATCGCATCGAGCGAAGCTCATCCCCTGCCGATAGAAAAACTTCTGTCCGGCCCCGCAAAAGACGCGAAGTTCATTCTGTTGGCTAATCCGAACAATCCGACCGGAACATTCGTGCCGGTGGCCGAAATCGAACGCCTTGTGGAGCAAGCAGATCGCTTGATCGTCTTGGATGAGGCCTACGTTGACTTCGCACCCGACCATGCCCTGCGCCTCGTCAATAGACATCCGAATCTTTTGATCTTGAGGACTTTTTCAAAGAGCTATGCTGCCGCTGGCGTGCGAGTCGGCTTCGGTTTCGGTCACCCAGAAATCATTGGCAGGCTGCGCAACATCCAGAATGTCTTCAACATGAACGTGATCGGGCAGGCGGTCGGGAAAAGCATTCTTGCGCATCGCCACGCCTACGAAGAGAACCACAGGCACATCAAGCATGAACGACAGCGAGTGACCCTGGCGCTGTTGCAACTTGGCTTTTCCGTAACACCCTCCCACGCAAACTTTTTGCTGGCCCGTGTGCCGGCGGGACAGGAGGGCTCATGCTGGCAAGCCGCGTTGAAAGAGCAGAAGATCCTCATCGCCAGCTTTCCTGACATAGATTTGAAGAACTGCATTCGCGTCAGCATTGGTAGCACAGAGCAGATGGACAAATTCCTTGCTGCCGCCAAACACGTCTGTATGAACTTTAAGAGGAATCGCGGTGTGCGCAAGCATGAAGTCAATTCACATTGCATTGGAAATGTATTAAGTAATAAGTGTCGATGTGTTATAAGTTATGATGTTTCCAATAGTGGATAAATCATAGGTAATTTGGAGAATAATTAATTGACGAAAATTTTCGCTTCGGGCCTAACCTTCGGCATCTTCGATCATCTGGACGAAAACGGCGATGACATCGCCCAACAATATGCAGATCGGCTGAGCCTAGCAGAAGCGTGCGATGGCTATGGCTTTTATGCGTATCATCTCGCAGAGCACCACTGTACGCCACATGGCAGAGGTCCATCACCGAATTTGTTCTTAGCGAGCGTCGCCCAGCGAACCCGCAGTCTTCGTGTTGGTCCCATGGTAATGCTACTTGCGCTCTATCATCCGCTGCGTGCCTTCGAGGAGATCTGCATGCTTGATCAGTTGAGCGGCGGCAGGCTTGAACTCGGCATAGGGCGCGGCTCTGCTCCGACTGAATTGGGATACTTCGGGGTTGCTGTAGAAGCAGCACCAGAACAGTACACGGAGGCCAGCGAGATTCTCATCAATGCGATGAAAGGCGGGACGCTTTCTTATGAGGGCCGCCACTTTGAGTTGAAAGACGTTCCGCTGACGTTGAGACCTCACCAATATCCCCAGCCGCCGACATGGATCGCCACCAATCGACCCGAGCCGGCTAGCTGGGCCGCCGCGAATGGGGCAAACATCGCCTGCGTCGGACCTTCCACTTCTGTTCGCAGCGTTACCGACGCGTTCCGCGCCGCCCGAATTCACGATGCTGACATTGGCCACCAAGCGCCATTTCTTGGATTGCTCCGAATGGTGGTGATAGGGCGTTCTGAAACAGATGCGTATTTGCTCGCAGCACCTGCCTATGAACGATGGCTCAAGAGCTTCAAATTTCTATACGAACTAAATGCCATTCCCACTCCACCAAACTTGCCTTTGAACTTCGATGCAGCAATTGAAAGTGAATTGTGCGTCGTGGGAACGGCAGCTTCTGTCCGAAAAGCTCTCCTTGATCAGCTGGAAGAGGCAGGTGCTAATTATCTTCTGTGTCAACTGGCATTTGGGGATTTGCCGCTGGATGCCTCGCTATACACCGCATCGACCATTCGATCCGAAATCATGGCTCGAGTTGCCGCATCGTGAATCCGTTGTGTGATTGGAGGAGCAGCGGCAGCGCTGCTGCTCATTCCGAAACGGTTGTGGGGGCCGGACTCTTGTGTCAGGCGTAAACACTAGGCCGGTGCTTGGTCGCCGACCGCGATACTGCAGCCCTCGCCCATTTCAGTCCCGATGACATTCCTGCCGCGACGGTTGCAGTGCCGCACTCCGCAAATTCCCCATACAGAAACAGACTTCTTGGCCTGCTCGACCAGCAGGATGGGTCCCTGCTCTCGCCGGATCTGGAGCACGTCGAACTGGCACTGAGCGATCGCCTTGAACAGCAAGGCAGGCCGATCAACTTCGTGTACTTCATAGAGGAGGGCTTCGGCTCTATCATCGCCAAAATGGCGCCCGGCCGGGATGCCGAAGCCGGCATTCTGGGCCACAAAGGCATGACAGGAACGGTTGTCGTCCTCGGCGACAATCTGGCGCCGCATGATTGCGTCGTCCAGCTCGCCGGAGAGGCGATGCGCATTCCGATAGCCCCCTTTCATGAGGCACTCGAGCAAAGTCCCACCCTGCGGCTGTTTCTTCTGCGCTTCGTGCAATGCCTGATGGTGCAGACCAGCTACACCGCTCTCACGCGAACGCCCGCCAGGGGCTCGAAAGCCGTCTCGTCCGATGGCTGCTGTTGTGTGAGGATCGCGCTGGCCCCGAGCTGAAACTCACGCGCGAATTCCTGTCGATCATGCTCGGCGTGAGGCGGCCGGGCGTAACCGTCGCCATCGAGGTCCTGGAAGGCAATGGCTTGATCCGCGCCACGTGCGGCAAGATCGTCATCCGTGATTGGGAAGGACTGATCAAACTGGCCGATGGCAGCTATGGCCCACCGGAAGCCGAGTACGAAAGGCTTATCGGTAGCAGTCCACTCCGCTGAAGGCTGTAGGGACCCTCGACAGCAGTGAGCCCATAGGAGATCACATGGCCGCCCTTTCCCTTAATTATTTTGACGTACGCAACAATGATCGGCTCTTTTCCGACACTGAAGGGACATGGTTAGCCGGCGGCATGGATTCCGTCAGGCTCGAGGCTTTCGCCGCGCTGACAGACTATGCGCGGGAAGTCACCCCCACCGTCATTTGCCGCCGCCTTACCGTTGAAGCCCGCGACGAAGACAGCAAGCCGCTCTTGGAAGCTGTTATGGACGTGGTCATCGGGGTCGTTTGTCTCAGACGACCCCGAACAGCCAAAGCGCTAAAAAAACGCCGAGCGCCAGCTCGGATGCCTTCCGGTGAACCGATCTGCGGGGCCGACTAGTCCTCTCGAACATCGGTCAGAGTGGCATGGCGCAGCCCGCCCTCGCCTTTCAGGAAGCTGATGTGGCCGACCAGGCCGGGCTTGATCCACTGCGCGTTCGGCTTCTTGATCGGAATTCCTTTGCGCGCCCGGCCGGGCATCCGGCGACGCGCTCGTAGAGCCGTTCCTTCATGGCGCGGTTCAGACCGATCACCGCGGCCCCGACATATTTTCGTGAGCCGTCGGCCTTGGCCATGAGAGCCATCGGCGCGGCGAGTAACCCTGAGGGTCTCGAGCTGCATCAGCATGGAGAGCCTGCCTATAACGGACCCCGTGCCGTCGTCGCGCTTTCCGAAGAAGTCGTCCGCCCACGGCAACCAGAGCGTCCTATCGAGGACAAAGCATGTTTGCCTGCGGCATTCTGAATCACATCCGAGACGAGGGTTGCCAGCTAATGGGTGGGCAGGCAGGGTGGCGCGCCAACGGCACACGGCCGCACGATGTAATGCAAATAGTACGAGGAAACCGATGCCCCCCATCACCCGTCGTCATGCCCTCTGCGCGCTCGCAGCCCTTTTTGGTGGAAAACACGCCCATGCTCAAACTTCTGTACAAGGCGGGCTCGATATCGTCCGCGGCAAGCGGACCACGTCTAAAGAGCATCCTTGGTACGTCGAACTCAATATTGTCACAGAGGATAAAATTGTCAGAGAGGATAAATCTTATCTATGCGGTGGAGTGGTGATCGGAGACCAATGGATCCTCACAGCGGCACACTGTTTAGCGGGTGCAACCAAGGTCGAGGCCTTTGTGAAGAATGGCGTTTCGTTAGATGTAACGGACTTTATTGTTCACGAAGAATATGTCGCGAAGACATTCAAACATGATCTGGCGCTCGTGCGGGTGCGCAGTACGCTACCCGCAGTGGCCATTCCCCTTGCTACCCCCCGGATGGACATTCCTAATGGCGAGCTCCTTACCGTGACGGGTAAGGGAGTTACACGACATGGTGGAGAGGAATCAGAAGAGCTCCGAGAGGGCAAGGTCCCATACGTCGACAACAAAACGTGCAGCCGCAAATATGGGGAGGAGATCTTTCCTGGGATGATGTGCGCCGGAACCGAAAGCGGCGGGACCGATCCTTGCCAAGGGGACAGTGGAGGTCCTCTGACCAAAGCCCATGGCAAAAACCCTATCTTGGTTGGAATTGTCTCGAGTGGGGCCGGTTGCGGAAGGACATACGGTGTGTATACGCGCGTGTCGTATTATCGCGAGTGGATCACGAAACATACCGGTGACTGAGGGGGCGAGTCGGGATGCGTGCAGGGTGGAAAGTTCACGTTGCCGCGTATCCGAACGCGCAGAATGTCCAGACTAATCGGAGTTCATCTAACAGGTATCCTGACCATGTCCCATGAAGGCTGTGCAGGCTAGGAAGCCCCGAGGCACCCGCGCCTGGCTCATCAGCGGAGCTGGGGGCTCTGATTAGACCCGCCGGAGATCAGGGCGGCGGGCTCTATCCAGCGGCACTGTATGACGCCAAGTCCAAACGCAAATTTGATGACGACGTGCGCGATAGCGGGCTTGGGGATTTTGTCGAGGCGGTCGAAGCCACCCCTCACGCCCTTGGCTAAGAAACCAAGCCTTCTTCAGCTTCCAAGAGACCGAGCACAGTGGTGCCAGAGTGGTCGGTCGAGGCATGCTGGCGAATGCGCGACAAAAGCAGCTTGTGGCCATAGAAGGCAGCGACACAAGCAAGACTGGTCGCCCCGCAATCGGTGATATCGCGCTGCTTAAACTTGCTGACCTTGCTTGACATGGCGGCTCGCTGACTGTCTGGAAATTGAAGATTAGTCGCCCGCGTAGAGCGGATTGAGCTAATCGTCGACTTTATCATAGAGGAGTTGCAGCAAAGTGCGGCCTGCAACGAGAAAGCGTGCCCAAACGGTAATGCCTTTCTTCAGGTGAGCGATGCCCCCGTTCTTAAGGACGAGTTGGTTGCGAGACAGCGCAAGGGGGACCTTGAAGAAGGGCTCCCGCCGTGGAGAATGGAGTCCTGCGCCACGTTGAGCACCTTGGCGTCAGTGACACCCCATTGATTGTAGTTTGTAGGCATCGATTTGGATATGCACCGACTGGCCCGGGTGCACAAAAGCGATGTCTTTGGGGGGAACGTAGATTTCCACCACCAGTTCGGTACCGGCGAAACCCAACCGACGTTTTGCCCGGCCTGTACGTAGCTGCCGGAAGTGAGGCCTGAGAATTGCTCAAGAGTACTGGGGCTCGAATATGAGTCAGATCCCGCTCGTTCTCGAGCTCATGCAAAGTGGCCGTGAGCTCCTTGAGGCGCAGGTTGATGTCGAAGAGTTGCTGGTTTCATTCGGCGATTTTTCGCCGGGCCAGGATCTCGCCCTGGAGCTCAATGTTGTGGAGGGCGAAAGTCTTTTCTTCAACAGTTTTCGCGGGCGCTGCAGAAGCCGAAAGCAGTCGCTTGGCACGGTCGAGTTCCGCTGCGGCATTGGTGCGGGCGTATTCGTTTTCCCGCAACAAGTTGAGGAAATGCGCGCGGTCAGCTTTGGCGGATTCGGTCGAGAGGCGGATCGGGTCCTTGGCCTGCGTGCCGGAGGAGATCAGGTTTTCGAGATCACCGGCAAGATCGCTCCTTGCGACCCATGCTCGCTCCAATCGGGCTGTGCGGAAATTCTCCCGGTTCACAAAATTGAGTCGCTGGAGTAGTGGGGGCGCAGAGAAATCTCCGGTCGCAGCCTTACCCGGTCAAAACAAGGATACCAATGATGAAGACTCTCGCCGTCTGCTCTGGCGGATTGGACTCCGTTTCCCTTGCTCACATGGTGGCAGCGGAGCACGAACTCACCGGCCTTCTATCTTTCGACTATGGCCAACGGCACAGGAAGGAATTGGGCTTCGCCGCTCTTTGCGCGCAGCGACTGAAGGTCCCGCACCAGATCATCGACATCGGCGAAATCGGCCGTGGCCTTTCCGGCTCAGCGCTGACCGACAGTGTCGACGTGCCGGACGGCCACTACGCCGAAGACACGATGAAGATTACGGTGGTGCCGAACCGCAATGCCATCATGTTGGCAATCGCCTTCGGTCTCGCCGCCGCCCACAACGCCGAAGCGGTGGCGGCGGCCATGCATGGTGGGGACCACTTCATCTATCCCGATTGCCGTCCGGCCTTCATTGAAGCTTTCCAGACAATGCAAGACCGCGCGCTCGACGGCTATGCGCAGATACGCCTCTATGCACCGTATGTGAATCTCGGAAAAGCTGACATTGTTGCGGATGGCGCAAGATACGGCACCCCGTTTGCCGAGACCTGGTCCTGTTACAAGGGCGGCGTGCGTCACTGCGGACGATGCGGGACCTGCGTCGAGCGGCGCGAAGCGTTCCATCTCGCCGGGCACGCTGATCCCACCGACTACGAGGACGCCGATTTCTGGCTCGAGGCGCTGCGCAGGAGGCGCGCGTAATGTTCCACATCAGCAAGGAATTCCACTTCTCGGCCTCGCATCAGCTCACCTCCTTGCCTCCCAACCATCAATGTGCGCGCCTGCACGGGCATAACTATGTCGTCGTAGTGGAGCTGTCGGCCAAGGAACTGGACGCCCACGGCTTCGTGCGCGACTATCACGATCTGGCGCCGCTCAAACGCTACATTGACGAGAGCTTCGACCATCGGCACCTCAACGACGTGCTGGGACATGAGAAGGTCACGGCGGAATGCCTGGCCAGACATTTCTATGAATGGTGCAAGGCACGTCTGCCGCAGACCGCGGCCGTGCGCGTTAGCGAAACACCGAAAACTTGGGCGGAATACCGTCCGTGACCGACATGCATCCCGTAATCCGTGTGAGCGAGATATTCGGGCCGACGATCCAGGGCGAGGGCGTGCTCATCGGCTTGCCGACGGTGTTCATCAGAACCGGCGGATGTGATTATCGCTGTTCATGGTGCGACAGCCTTCACGCGGTGGACAATCAGTATCGCCATGAATGGCTACCGATGCCGATCGATGCCGTGTGGCAAACCGTCCATGCGCTTTCCGGCGGCAGGCCGGTTATGGTCTCCTTGTCAGGCGGCAACCCGGCCATTCAGCCGTTCGGTCCCCTCATAGAACGAGGCCATCGCGAGGGCTATCGTTTTGCACTGGAAACGCAGGGTTCCGTGGTGAGGGAGTGGTTTGCGGATCTTGACGTGCTGACCCTTAGCCCAAAGCCGCCGTCCAGCGAAATGACGACCCGTTGGGCTGCGTTTGAGGCGTGCCTCGAAGCGGCGCAAGAGAAGCCGCAAATCGTGCTCAAGCTCGTCGTTTTCGACGAGAGTGACTATGCCTACGCCAAAGAAGTCGCGGCGCGATATCCGCACCTTCCGATCTATCTGCAACCCGGCAATCACACGCCGCCGCGCCCCGGCAGTGAAGACGCCTCTGTCGACTTGGACGGAATAATGATGCGAATGGAATGGCTTGTCGAAAGGGTGACCAGCGACAGGTGGTTCGAAGCCCGCGTGTTGCCGCAGCTGCACGTTCTGCTTTGGGGTAACAAGAGGGCGGTCTAGTCTGCGGCTTGCGTCGCACCGGAAGGCCGGGCTCCGACGGCTTGGCAGGCTCTCTTCGCGTGCCGAGTACAGCCGAGCTTTGTTCGCGCCAGCGGTCTCGCGATTGTGCGGCTGGAAACCGCCCGGACACCCGCTGCCGGCGTGTGTCACCTTGACTCCGATGAGCTGTCGTCACGCAAAGTTGAAATCCGCAAGAACTGGCCTTCTCGCCCCACCTGCTTGACTGTTTCCTCCGTCGCAAGCACGTCATCCCCTCATCCTTGTTCAGCTCTTATCGATGTATCTCATTGTCCGGCCTGACGCTCGACTGTCAGACACCAGAACGCCCAACGGGGCTGGCCCGCCGGTCAACGGCAGCTGCTAAACAGAACGGCGATGTGCATGGGAATGCATCCATTGCGTAAATGCCTTCCATAAAGAAGATCGATTTCCTCACTGGCCCAACGTGAAATATAGCAACGTCTTCGTGGCGTCGTCGGCTGCGTCAGGAGTAGCGATGAAAACGTATTGGGGTCGCCTGCGTCTCCTTGGGCGGCGAGTGTAAAGTGTAGCGATGCGGCCTCAGGCGCGAACGGCGAGCCGCGCAGTGATCACCTTCGCCTGTGCCTTTGCGGCGGGGGTCAAGCGCTGGTCTGCTCGAATTTTTATCGTCTAGCTGGTTGAAACTGCGTCCGTTGCGGGCTGCAGAAGCCGGCCGGCCGAGAAACGGCAGCCGCACTTATAAAAGCACGCCAAGGCATGCGGGCATCCGTCAGTTGCAAAGGACAATAGTGGCCGCGCCGATTGGCCATCACGGGTCCATTAGGGCAGCCACCAACATCAGTTCGCAAGAGGAGCAAAAGCAATATGTATCGTCGTCACCTGATCAAAGGGTTGGTTGCGCTCGGCGCATGCCGGATTTGCGTTCAAGCCGCCCAAGCGACCAGTGCCCATTGGGGATACACCGGTCCGGTCGGACCGGAGCACTGGGCTGATCTGGATAAGAAAAATTTCGTATGCTCTGCCGGCACGCAGCAATCGCCGATCGATATCAACAGCGCGGTCAAGGCGGATATCCCGCATATCGCCATCGGCTGGCACAAGGGCGGCGGCAATATGGTGAACAACGGCCACACCATTCAAATCAATATGCCACAAGGCAGCACGCTGACCCGCGGCGATCGTGTCTACGAACTGGTACAGTTCCATTTCCATGCGCCAAGCGAACATCACGTGGCGGGCAAGAGCTTCCCGCTGGAGGTGCATTTCGTTCACAAGGACACGCAAAGTGGTACTCTGGGCGTGCTGGGCGTCTTTTTAACGCCCGGCGCGACAAATGCCAGCTTTGCTGCCCTTGCTGCGGCCTTTCCCGAACTGCCGAATGGGGAGGTTACGATCGACGAGGTGAATCCCAACTGGCTTCTGCCAGCGTCGCTTGGCTATTGGACTTATGAGGGCTCACTGACGACGCCGCCGTGCGCCGAAAACGTCGAGTGGATGGTGGCGATGGAACCGGTTGACGTTGATCCGGCAGACATCCAGCGATTTACCTCACTTTACCCGTGAACGCGCGCCCTTTTCATTCACCCAATCGACGCTTCATCCTGCGCCAGAGTTGAGCGCCGCCCCAGCGGTTCCGCACGGTCCAACATTCTTGGCACAAATTGGCGCGAAGCCTCCTCTTCCGGTCTGGCGGTCTGACGGCGCTCCCCAAGCTGGCTAGTCTAAAGGATAGGGATTCGGTGCCGGCACCACTCGTCCCAAAGACGTCGCGGCGAGGTTTGTCTGCAACCCGGCAATCACACGCCGCCCCGCCGTGGCAATGAAGACGTCTCTGTCGAGTCCGACGGAATATGATGCGCATGGAATAGCTGGCCGAAAAGGTGACCAGCGACAGGTGGTTCGAAGCCCGCGTCTTGCCGCAGCTGCACGTTCTACTCTGGGGTAACAAGAGGGCGGTGTATACCTTCTCTTAGCTTCGCCGCCAACTACTCGGTTTTCCGAATTGCTCTCTATATTCTTGAAGGCGATGCGTTCGTTAAAGACATGTGCTGCGCACCTGGTGTAAAAGCTGCTCTCATCATGCAGAGGTCAAGTTGTAGCTGATGTTGCCCTTGATGCCGCAGCCTACCGCGGCGGGACCAAACTCAATGGCAAGCAGGCCGGCTAGGATCGTGCAGCCAGTCGCGAGCCTCGCCCACAACGGGGTCTCACGCGCATGATGGCGCCGGCCATGGGTTCGGCGGTTGTACTCATTGTCTACATAGCGCCGTTTGCCCTCGCTCTTTCTCCCCGCGGGGCAGTATGCCCATCTATCATGACCAGGTGCATATTAGCCCTATGCAGACAAGCGGGTGGCTACTTACATCGTGAGCGTTCTCGAGAAGCCGTAGTGGCGCACCGTGCTGACCAACAACGAAAAGGCGCAACCCTTTGCCCGCGCGTTCGGTTGCCGCTCACTCGTCATCTTCTGGCGGTTCTAGTTTGCCAACCGAAACCTCTAGCCTCGTGGTGCACTCAATAAGGTTAGCTAGCAATTTGGCATCAATGTCTGTGTGCCCCTCGTACTCGGAGAGGTTTCGCTCGTTGTGCGCTTTAGAAAAATCTGAATGTCAGCCTTGTCGGTTCCGACGGTATGAACGAGCGCTTGAAACACCGAAGTGCGATTGTCCGAGCGATAGCCTTCGCGGCGTAGGGCTGCCAGGGCAAGCCGATGCGCAGCTCCATATAAGAGAGTGAATTGGCTGTCGGGGTCGAGACCTTTCTGTGCGTCAGTTAAATTCTTGCGGGCGCCACCCAGCATGCCGTCATATTCGGACAGCGATGGGGGCTCACTTTTCATCAGCCCAATCTTTACGAGGTTGTCTAGTTCTTGCTTGCCCACGCTTGTAAATCTTTCTCCGAGCCGATGAGGAAAATCTTTGGAAGGGTACTTACCTTTCGGACAAACGACCCTTTCTGCGACGCCTTTCGTTGCCATTCCTCCGGCGACAGAAATGTCGGACTGACCTTTCGGCCTAGTCTCAGTTCCGCGTTTTGTGCGGCTGAATAAAGTTCAGAGAGGTTCAGGTTATCGCCGACCACCATCAAATCGATATCGCTGCGTTCTGTGTCCGTGCCTTTGGCGACTGAACCGTACACGAAGGCAGATTTGATCGAATGAAAGTGCGACAGCAATTCCCTTAGTGGCTCGGTTGGTATTTGGTTCTTAAGTGAAAAGTGCGCCGTGCTCTGCAAAGCAGGGGGGGCTGCGTTCTCAGGCCCCGCGCTAGTGCCGTCACGATGCGCCTTTAGGCGCTGGTATTCATCGACCGAAAGCAGCACAAGCCGTTCGCGGCCATTCTTGCTGATGATCACGGGTTCCGCTAGCGCCTTGTCCTGATACACCCCTAAGTTGCGCTGAAATTCAACCGAGCTAATGACCGACATAGAATTGTCCCGATAATCCGTTATATCCGTATAATACGTATCTTTTTGAAAATATCAATGATCTCGTGCTAAGGTACTGAATTATTTGCCTTCGATATAGCGCGTCGGCGGAACCAACTCGTAGACGGGCTATGAAAGGTTAAGCGCGGATGTCTATCGGCCGCCGGCGTTCCCGCTCCGCAAGCCTGCCTGAACTATTCCGCGCGGCGGTCAAGCCCCAGGCTCCTGCTCATCCAGCGACCGCAGGCTGGAAAGACAATAGCCGACGTCTTCCGATGGTCTCGCCATCAGCTTTGGGCTAGCTCCCCATTATCCCGCTTCGAGCTCGACACAGGGCGGTTTCGATGGCGCACGACAATCTGTGTCGGCTTTGTCGTGTCCGTGACAGACGCCTGAAAGGCCCGCTCGCGCGTTTTGCCGCCGTCTAAGTGGCTGGAATTTAATAACGAAGTTTCTTCTCGGATCGGCCGATCACGCTGGTACGCTTTTTGCGATGCTTGGTGTGAGGCGGCACGAGCTGCCTATCGGCACTTGTGTCGCGGGCAGTCGCGATGACTAGAACGAAGGAAGGAAAGCTATTATGTCAGGTCTGCGTCAGATCGCCTTTTACGGCAAAGGCGGCATCGGCAAGTCCACCACCTCCCAAAATACGCTCGCCGCCCTTGTCGACCTCGGGCAGAGAATCCTCATCGTAGGATGCGACCCCAAAGCCGATTCCACACGCTTGATCCTGAATTCGAAAGCTCAGGATACCGTCCTGGATCTCGCCGCACAGGAAGGTTCGGTGGAAGACCTCGAACTCCAGGACGTGCTCAAGGTCGGCTACAGAGGCATCAAGTGCGTGGAGTCCGGCGGCCCCGAGCCGGGTGTCGGTTGCGCCGGCCGCGGCGTCATCACCTCGATCAATTTCCTCGAGGAGAATGGCGCTTATGACGATGTCGATTATGTCTCCTATGACGTCCTCGGCGACGTGGTATGCGGCGGCTTCGCCATGCCGATCCGCGAAGGCAAGGCCCAGGAGATCTACATCGTCATGTCCGGCGAGATGATGGCGCTCTATGCCGCCAATAACATCGCCAAGGGCATCCTCAAATATGCCCATTCGGGCGGTGTGCGGCTGGGCGGGCTGATCTGCAATGAACGTCAAACCGACCGTGAACTCGATCTGGCCGAAGCACTGGCTGGCCGATTGAATTCCAAGCTCATCCACTTCGTGCCCCGCGACAACATCGTCCAGCATGCCGAACTCAGGAAGATGTCGGTGATCCAGTACGCGCCGGACTCCAAGCAGGCAGGGGAATACCGCGCTCTGGCCGAGAAGATCCACGCCAATTCGGGCCAGGGTACGATCCCGACGCCGATCACCATGGAGGAGCTGGAGGAGATGCTGCTCGACTTCGGCATCATGAAGACCGACGAGCAGATGCTTGCCGAGCTTCACTCCAAGGAAGCGGCGAAGGCGGCGGCCCAGTAGTGACATTAGCGCTGCCATGAATCGGCGCGCCTTGCAGAGAACGGCGCCTATTCGTTGAGGCGTCACCCAACCTTGAAAGGGGACTCATGAGCCGGGAATACGAGAATGACGGTGCTCTTCATGCGAAGCTTATCGAAGAGGTGTTGTCGCATTATCCCGACAAGGCGGCGAAGCGCCGCAAGAAGCACCTCAACGTCGCAAAGAGCGGCAACGAGGCTGGCGGGGAAAGCGAGGTCCTTTCCGAATGCGACGTCAAATCGAACATCAAGTCCATTCCCGGGGTGATGACGATTCGCGGCTGTGCATATGCGGGTTCGAAAGGCGTGGTGTGGGGGCCAGTCAAGGATATGGTCCATATCTCGCACGGCCCGGTCGGCTGCGGCCAATACTCTTGGTCGCAGCGCCGCAACTACTACGTCGGTACGACGGGCGTCGACACGTTCGGGACAATGCAGTTCACCTCCGATTTCCAGGAGAAGGACATCGTCTTCGGCGGCGACAAGAAGCTGGAACAGATCATTGACGAGATTGAAGTCTTGTTTCCGCTCAACAACGGCATCACCGTGCAATCCGAATGCCCTATCGGCCTGATTGGCGATGACACCGAGGCGGTTTCTCGCAAAAAGACCAAGGAGTATGACAAGACGATCGTGCCGGTACGCTGCGAGGGTTTCCGCGGCGTCTCGCAGTCGCTTGGCCACCACATCGCCAATGATGCGATCCGGGATTGGGTCTTCGACAAAAAGGATGTCAAGTTCGAGGCCGGCCCCTACGACGTCAACGTCATCGGCGACTACAATATCGGCGGCGATGCCTGGGCCTCGCGCATACTGCTTGAGGAGATAGGGCTGCGCGTGGTCGGCAACTGGTCGGGTGACGCCACACTCGCAGAGATCGAGCGCGCCCCGAAGGCTAAGCTCAATCTTATCCACTGCTACCGGTCGATGAACTACATCTGTCGGCATATGGAGGAAAAGTATGGCGTCGCTTGGATGGAGTACAATTTCTTCGGTCCCTCCCAGATCGAAGCCTCTCTGCGCAACATAGCCAAGCATTTTGGGCCGGAAATCGAGGAAAAGACCGAAAAGGTCATTGCCAAGTACAGGCCGCTTGTTGATGCGGTCATCGCCAAGTACCTGTCGCGCCTGGAAGGAAATACCGTGATGCTCTATGTCGGCGGCCTGCGCCCCCGCCACGTCGTCACGGCCTACGAGGACCTCGGCATGGTCATCGTGGGCACCGGCTATGAATTCGCCCACAGCGACGACTATCAGCGCACCGGCCACTACGTGAAGAACGGCACGCTGATCTATGATGACGTGACCGGCTATGAGTTGGAGAAATTCATCGAAGGGATTCGCCCAAATCTGGTCGGCTCGGGAATCAAAGAAAAATACCCGGTGCAGAAGATGGGCATACCGTTCCGCCAGATGCATTCCTGGGATTATTCAGGCCCGTATCACGGGTACGATGGCTTTGCCATTTTCGCACGTGATGTGGATCTCGCCATCAACAACCCGGTCTGGGACCTATTCCACGCGCCTTGGAAAAGAAGCCGGGGCGATGAGCGGGCGATGGCTGCCGAATAAACATCTGCTTTAGCCCCAGTCTCCCACTGAGACGGTGAACTCCCGCGGCCTCTGATCCGCCGGAGCCTGGAACGTCTTGACGTCCTGAGCTGCCGTACCGCGCAGCCAGATGCAAAAGAGGTAATCATCATGCCGCAGTCGGCTGAAAAAATTCTCGATCACGCTCCCCTGTTCCGCGAGCCGGAATACAGAAAGATGCTCGCTGAGAAGAAGCTAAACTTCGAATGTCCGCACCCCGATGAGATCGTTTCCGATCAGCGCGATTTCACCCAGACGTGGGAATACCGCGAAAAGAACCTCGCCCGCAAAGCGCTTGTCGTGAACCCGGCCAAGGCCTGCCAGCCGCTGGGTGCGGTATTCGCTGCCGCCGGCTTCGAACGAACCATGTCCTTCGTCCACGGCAGCCAAGGTTGCGTCGCCTATTACCGCTCGCACCTGTCGCGCCATTTCAAGGAGCCTGCCGCGGCGGTCTCCTCCTCAATGACCGAGGATGCGGCGGTGTTTGGCGGCCTGAAGAACATGGTCGACGGGCTCGCCAACACCTACCAGCTCTACGACCCGAAGATGATTGCCGTGTCGACGACCTGTATGGCAGAGGTCATTGGCGACGACCTGCACAGCTTCATCCAGAACGCCAAGGACGAAGATTCAGTCCCGCGCGACTTCGACGTGCCCTTTGCCCACACGCCGGCCTTCGTTGGCAGTCATGTCGACGGCTATGACAACATGGTCAAAGGCATTTTGGAGCACTTCTGGAAAGGCCAGGAGCGTACGCAAGTCGAAGGAGCCATCAACATCATTCCGGGCTTCGACGGCTTCTGCGTCGGCAACAACCGGGAGCTCAAGCGCCTGCTCGATGTAATGGGCGTGTCCTACACATTCATCCAGGATGCCTCTGACCAGTTCGATACGCCTTCGGACGGTGAATACCGCATGTATGACGGGGGCACGAAGATCAACGAGGTGAAGAAGGCCCTCAACGCCGAGGCAACGCTTTCGCTGCAGCATCACAACACCCGAAAGACGCTGGGCTATTGCGAGGAGGTCGGGCAGGCGACGGCCTCGTTCCACTATCCGCTCGGCGTTCAGGCGACCGACGAATTCCTGATGGAGGTCGCGGCGATTTCCGGCAAGGAGATCCCCGAGGCAATTCGCCTCGAGCGCGGCCGACTGGTAGACGCCATGGCGGACAGCCAATCCTGGTTGCATGGTAAGAAATACGCCATCTACGGCGATCCCGACTTCGTTCACGCGATGGCCCGCTTTGTCATGGAGACCGGCGGCGAGCCAACCCATTGCCTCGCCACCAATGGCACCTCGGCATGGGAAGCCGATTTGAAGAAGCTGCTAGCATCCTCGCCTTTCGGCAAGGCTGCCCAGGTTTGGGCGGGCAAGGACCTGTGGGCGCTGCGCTCACTGCTCTTTACCGAGCCGGTGGACCTTTTGATCGGCAATTCCTACGGCAAGTACCTGGAGCGCGACACCGGAACGCCGCTGATCCGGCTGATGTTTCCGATCTTCGATCGGCACCATCATCACCGCTTTGCGCTCTTTGGCTACCAGGGCGCGTTGCGCGTGCTTACGACGATCCTCGACAAGATCTTCGACAAACTCGATCGCGAGACGAGCGAGACGGGTGTGACGGATTATTCCTATGACCTCACGCGCTAAGAGCCGTGGCCGGCTTTTCGCCGAGGCCATTCCTTGCCCAATGGACTGGGGAGGCTGAGCAATGTCCTCCCTCAGCGCCAAAATCAAGGACGCCTTCGATGAGCCCGCCTGCGATAAGAACCGTGGCAAAGATGCCAAGGCGCGCAAGGAGGGCTGCTCGAAGTCGCTGACACCAGGGGCGGCAGCCGGCGGCTGCGCCTTTGACGGAGCCAAGATCGTCCTGCAGCCGATCACCGACGTTGCGCATCTGGTCCATGCGCCGCTTGCCTGCGAGGGCAATTCTTGGGACAACCGTGGTGCGGTTTCGTCAGGACCGACCTTGTGGCGGACAAGCTTCACGACCGACCTCACCGAACTCGACCTGGTGATGGGGCAGGGCGAGCGGAAACTCTTCAAGGCGATCCGCGAGATCAAGCACACATACGCGCCGCCGGCGATCTTCGTCTACTCGACTTGCGTAACGGCGCTGATCGGTGACGACATCGAGGCCGTGTGCAAACGCGCCACGGAAAAGTTCGGTTTGGCCGTGGTGCCGATCAATGCGCCTGGCCTGGCAGGCTCCAAGAACCTCGGCAACAAGCTCGCCGCCGAGGCGTTGCTCGATCATGTCATCGGCACGGTCGAACCCGACGACTCTGGGCCCTACGACATCAACATCCTTGGCGAATTCAACCTCTCGGGCGAATTCTGGCTTGTAAAGCCGCTCCTCGATCGGCTCGGGATCCGGGTGCGCGCCTGCATTCCCGGCGATGCGCGTTACCGCGACATTGCTTCCGCGCACCGCGCCCGGGCGGCAATGATGGTGTGCTCGACCGCGCTGATCAGTCTTGCCCGCAAGATGGAGGAGCGCTGGGACATCCCGTTCTTCGAGGGCTCCTTCTATGGCATCTCCGACACATCGCAAGCTCTTCGCAACCTTGTCAGGCTGCTGGTGAGGAAGGGCGCCGATCCGGAGATCCTCGAGCGCACAGAGACGCTAATCGCGCAGCAGGAGGCGATCGCGTGGAAGAAACTCGAATCCTACCGGCAAAGGCTCCAAGGCAAGCGCGTGCTGCTCAACACAGGCGGTGTGAAGTCCTGGTCGGTTGTCCATGCGCTGATGGAGATCGGAATCGAGATCGTCGGCACCTCGGTCAAGAAATCTACGGTGCAGGACAAGGAGCGCATCAAACAAGTTCTCAAGCACGACAAGCACATGTTCGAATCCATGGCTGCGCGCGAGCTGTACGCCATGCTCTCTGAACACAGGGCCGATATCATGCTGTCGGGCGGTCGCACGCAATTCATTGCGCTCAAGGCCAAGACGCCCTGGCTCGATATCAACCAGGAGCGCCAGCATCCTTATGCCGGCTATGACGGCATGGTGGAACTCGTACGCCAGATCGACCTCGCCATTCACAATCCGATCTGGTCTCAGGTGCGCCAGCCGGCCCCGTGGGATTGCCAGCCTGAGCTGATAGGCGAATTGCCGTGCACGAGGAACGAGACCGCGTACCTGTTTGATGAATTCGCCTGCGCGACGGCACACGAGTGTTGAGGCGACCGATGGCCCGCATCCTTCTCCAGAGCAAATCGGCTGCGGTCAACCCGCTGAAGTCGTCGCAGCCGCTGGGTGCCGCCTTTGCCTTTCTTGGCGTCGACGGTGCGATGCCGCTGTTCCACGGCAGCCAGGGATGCACAAGCTTTGCGCTCGTTCTCTTCGTGCGGCACTTCAAAGAAGCGATTCCCTTGCAGACTACGGCGATGGATGAGGTGGCGACCATCCTCGGCGCAGCCGACCATCTGGAAGAGGCGATCCTCAACCTCAAGAACCGCACGAAGCCAAAGCTGATCGGGGTGTGCACGACCGCGCTCGTGGAGACGCGTGGCGAAGATTGCGCGGGTGATATTGCCAACGTCAAGCTGAAGCACACGCAAGAGCTTGCGGGTACGGAGGTCGTGCTGGCCAACACGCCGGATTTTGACGGCGCGATCGAAGAGGGCTGGGCCAGGGCAGTCACCGCAATGATCGAAGGGATTACACGCTCGGGCGAACGGGCGCGGCACCCGATGAAGATCGCAATCCTGCCCGGATGCAACCTCACTGTCGCCGACGTCGAGCATATGCGGGACATGGTTGAAAGCTTTGGGCTCAAGCCGGTTATTCTGCCCGACATCTCAGGCTCGCTCGACGGTACGGTTCCTGACCGCTGGGTAGCGACCACATACGGCGGCACCAGCGTCGAGGACATTCGCGAGTTGGGCACGGCCATGCAATGCATCGCCATCGGTGAGCACATGCGCCGCCCGGCGAAAGCGCTGCTCGGGTTGACCGGCGTGCCTTACGTGTTGTTCCAGTCACTGACTGGGCTGCAGGACACGGACCGCTTCGTGTCGCTGCTGTCTTCGATTTCGGGCGCGGCGGTACCGGCCCGCGTGCGCCGGCGCCGGGCGCAATTGCAGGACGCGATGCTCGACGGACATTTCCATTTCGGCGGCAAGAAAATTGCCATCGCTGCCGAACCAGACCAGCTGTTCCAACTTGCAACCTTCTTTGCTGGCCTCGGCTCCGAGATAGCCGCGGCCGTCACAACGACCGACAGGTCTAAAATTCTCGAGAAAGTCCCGGCGGTTTCGGTTCAGATCGGCGATCTCGGCGATCTGGAAAGTCTTGCCGTCGGTGCTGACCTGCTTGTCACGCATTCGCACGGGCGCCAAGCATCGGAGCGGCTCCGAATTCCGCTCATGCGCATCGGGTTCCCGGTCTTCGATCGACTAGGCAGCCAGCACAAGCTCGCAATTCTCTATCAGGGCACCCGCGACCTGATCTTCGAGGTCGCCAACATCTTCCAGGCCAACCAACACGCGCCCACTCCTGAGGCGCTTGATCCACTCCGTAATCGAGAAATATCACATGAACGCTGTTCGCCGCCTCTCGCTGGTCAGTAATGAGGTTTTCGCCCCGATGCCTGAACGACGTGCGGGCGCATTGCGCGTTGCGATCGCCACTCAGGACATGCAGAACCTCAATGCCCATTTCGGGTCGGCCAGGCGCTTTGCTGTCTACGACGTGACGCGCGAGGAATGGAATCTCGTCGAAGCCGTGGCCTTCGATGACGTTTCGGATGAAAGCGGGGAGCATCGGGCCGAGGGCGATGACCGCATCACGCCCAAGGTGGATGCGCTCAAGGGCTGTCAGATCCTGTTTTGTCTGGCAATTGGCGGCCCTTCGGCAGCCAAGCTTGTCGCGGCAAAAATCCACCCGATCAAAGTGGCGGAGCCCCAATCGATCCCACAGGTGCTCTTGCGCACGCAGATGATGCTCAGGACGTGTCCTCCGCCCTGGCTGCGCAAGGTGCTGGCGCGAGCGGGCATTGCCGAAAAGAAACCGTCCTTCGAGGACGAGGACTGAAAAGAGGAGGACGCCAATGCCTGACCCCGCAATCCCCCCAGCTGTCGCCGAAGACGAGGCGGCTCTTTGCACCCCGTTCGTCAAATGCCTCGTGCGGCTGATCCGTTCTCAGGATTCCTATGGCTCGTGGGAACGCAAAGCGGACGCTGAGCTGCTGGGCGACTTCATCATTACCAAGGAACAGCGCCGAGGGATCCCAATCATCGGAGATCCCGATCCCGACGTGCTGTGGAGGCTCGACAAGTACTACGCCGCCATCGGGCTTGCGATCGAGGAGCGCTGCGGCCTTATGGCATCGCCGATGATCCAGGTGAGCCATGAGGGTTTTGGTCGGGTGCTTTTCACGACCGGACGGCTGGTCGTTTTGTCCAAAACGCTGCGCGATGTCCACCGGTTTGGCTTCGAGACGCTCCTGAAGCTCGCCACGGCCGGTACGAAGCTGGTCGACGATGCGATTTCAGTCATCGAAACCTTTCCCCACGTGGCGCTGGCATGATGGGCGCGATTTTCGAGAAAGGCCATCATGACGGACCCGAGAAACTATGTTGGCCAGTCCCCTCGATCCAGGGGCTCGAGGCCGACCAGGTTGTTGGGGTATCGCCGATGAAGAAGCCGCTGGTCCTGATCTGCTCGCAAGATGCCGAGTTCTATCTGCTCTACAGCCACATACTGGAGGTGGACGGTTTCAGCAGTGAGACGGCAGACGGCGCGAAGGCTGCGCTGGCCTTGGCCGAACAACGGGAGCTTCAGGCCGTAGTGCTGGATTGCGACCCAGCCAGCATAAACGGGTCCGCAATTTGCGCCCACCTCAAGCGGGAACCGCGCACCACCGACCTGCCCATCATCGCCCTGATCGCGCCTGGCGCCGAGCACCAGCACCTCGATCTCTTGAAGGCAGGCGTTGAGAGCTTTGTGCGGCCGGTGGCTCCGGCCAAGCTGCTCGACTGCCTGCGGGCGAGGCTCGGGCTGACCAAGCGTGGTCCGAACGGGGTTGAAAACGACAGTTGGATTTGTTGTGGAGGCCTGGAGATGAAGCTCGATGCCCATCGGGTTCGCGGTAATGGCCACGACATCCATCTCGGACGGATCGATTTCAACGTGCTGCGGCTTATGATTGAGGCCCCCGGCAAGGTCTTCAGCCGGGACGAGCTTATCGGGGCGGCCTGGCTGCCCAACATTCATGTCGGTGCACGCACCGTCGATGTCCATATCAGCCGAATCAGGAGGGCGCTGAAAACGGCCTTGCCCGGCAGCGTCATTCGCACCGTCAGGTCGGCCGGCTACTCGCTCGAGAAGCCGGACGACTGAAATCGGTGGTCGAATGTGGTGCCGCTCTCTCTTCCTCCTGAGAGCGGTGTTGCCGCTTTGAGACGCTCCTAACGAAGACCAGGAGAAGCAGGCAAATGGAATTTAAAAGCATATTCAGTGTGACGGGTGCTGATCATTCTGATGAGGACCTCACAACAGCTGCCGGACTGTGTGCCGAGGTCGGCGCGCACCTATCGGTACTCATTATACCGCCTCCATTGCTCTTGATGTCGTCTCCGCCCCCCGAATGGAATACAGGACGTGCACAGGCAATTGCAGTACCGAACTATCGATTTCAGCAAATCGAGAAATTTTCACAGGACGTGACCAGAATGGAAAGACGGTCCGCGGATATCCTCAAAAGGCTGAAAGCTATGTCGCTTTCCTGTGACGTTGACACCGACTATTGCGATCCGGCTAGCCTCGGTGAAGTGGCACGACAGCGGGCGCTCTGCGCTGACCTGACGATCGTTGGAGGAGACCTCCTCAACGATGAGACTCTCGGACCTCCTGTTGTCAACGGCTGCTTGTTCGATAGCGGAAAGCCGGTGCTCATCGTGCCGAAGGGCGCTAAGGCGACCCTGTCGCCTCGACGCGTGCTGGTCGGCTGGGATTCGCGCGTAGAGGCCTCGCGTGCGGTTCGGGAAGCTCTTAGTATCCTATCCGCTGCCAAGGAAGTCTGTGTCGCTATGGTCGATCCGAAGGCGCAAAACAACGGGAAAGGCGCGCAGTCTGGAGCTGACATCGCTGCCTATCTTACTCGGCACGGTGCTCGGGTCTCTGTTGACCTGCTTAAGAGCGCCGGCAAATCGGCGGGCACAGTGCTGACTCAGCACGCGAACGACATCTGTGCTGACATGATGGTCATGGGTGCTTATGGCAGCCGTGGGCTGCGTGAGCGGATTTTCGGCGGTCCGCCGAGCTGGAGCTTTGGGAACACCACATTGCCGCTGTTTTTGGCTCGCTGATCAGTTCCGTAGGAAGACCGATCAGGTCGTAGGACCGCCAACCAGTCCGAAGTCGTCGTCGGTTACCGGTCGGATTGCGGAGACATGGCTGGATCAGCGAACATCTTGCGACGCTTGTCAGAGCCAAACCGGACGCCTCGACTGCTTCACGACGCTCTCGTGCATCCAACTCGTGCGAGATCGTCTGTAACCGGCAGTAAAGACGAACGGCTGCAGCAGACCGCAGCCAAGCCACAGGGCGGGTGTACCAGGGGCCCCCGCCTCGGGCGCGAACCCTGTTGGAATGCCCCTGATCAGTACCCGGACGCGGGTCAAATCGGCGGCTGCCCCTGTCAGGCCTGCGGTGTGCAAGGGCCGCTGCCGCGGAGCTTCCCCTGCCCGATCGTCGGGCGCGACAATGTCGGGTTCCAGACGAGCTGGAATTAGGAGAACTCGTTGGTTTGACGTTTTCTTTATCCGGCACGCTGCATGCATGGGAGTCTACGAACGCATTACGAGCCGTTATCCATGGTTACGCCCCTCGAAGAAAGAGCCGCTTCCGTCGTAACCGGGAAACAGTCAATCCTGGGGTGGAGGCAGCCGCTAGGAGCCGCCGTAAAATCCGGAGAGCTGCGCGACAGCATCACACGCGGTCCTTCTCGCTCTTGGGTTCGGATGATGCGGTGCCCGCTGTCGATGTCGCCCATTGAGCTCAAGACCTGGAAGGCCGCGCAGGCTTTTGCCTTCCTCTCAGTCGGGACCGCGGCTCAAGGATGCCTGTGAGGTTCGCAATGCTCAATGCCTGGCGGTCGCCGCGCACATGCCGCTGAGTTGGGAAACACTCCTAGAGGAGCAAGGATAAGTGGAGCTCTTTTGCATTGGTATCGGTGCTGGGCCGTCTAATTTGAGCCTTGCGTGTCAGATACAGGAAGAGATTGCGCAAGGGGCACTGTTCCTGGATCGGCAGGTTGATTTCCGCGGACATCCAGGCAGCGCTTTCGATTGCGCGGAGCTCCAGGTCGGCCACTTCCAGGATCTGGTTACTCTGGTCAATCCGCGATCAGCCTACACATTCGTAAACTACCTCCACGAGAACGGGCGTCTTTACCATTTCCTCAATGCGCAATTTCACGGGGTGCTCAGAGCCGAGTTCGCTCAATATCTCAACTGGGCGTTCCAGAAGAATCCGCTTGTCCGTGGCGGCGAGGCCGTTCGCGAAATCCGCTTTGACGGCGAGTTTCGCGTGCGGACGGACAACGCGGTCCTTGATGCGAGAAACCTCGTCATCGACATAGGCAAGCAGGCGCAAATTCCGCCTCAGTTTCATGGCTGGACTGGACCCAACCTGTTCCACTCATCTGAGTTGGCCCACATCAATCCTGAGGTGCAAAAAAAGCATGTCTGCGTTGTTGGCGGCGGACAGTCGGGAGCCGAGCTGCTGCTGCACCTTGTCGGCCGGCCGAAAGAACGGCGGCCCGCGGCGATCACTTGGGTCTTGACGCGCGAGATGCCTTTCGACGACCACCCGTTCACAAACGAGCTGTTCACGCCTTGCTTTTCGGATCGTTTTGCGGCCATGAGCGAGGTGCATCGCCAGCTGTTCCTGCGGCGTTTCGCGCTTGCCTCCGACGGGATTTCAGAAAGCACGTTGCGCGCGGTCTATCAGGCGCTCTACCACCACGCCTTTCTCGAGGCACACCAATGCGACATCACACTGCGGCCAAGTTGCAACGTGTCGCGCTGCATCAACGCAGGGGCGGGGCACAGGCTCACGCTGCAGCGCGGCATGGATAACATCGGAGAAGTAACCGCCGACATCGTCATCCTGGCCACCGGGTACGAGAACGCGCC
Organism: Mesorhizobium sp. M4A.F.Ca.ET.020.02.1.1; assembly: GCF_004022645.1. NCBI lineage: Bacteria > Pseudomonadati > Pseudomonadota > Alphaproteobacteria > Hyphomicrobiales > Phyllobacteriaceae > Mesorhizobium > Mesorhizobium sp. M4A.F.Ca.ET.020.02.1.1. The sequence continues at coordinate 34,209 of NZ_RZOI01000003.1, forward strand.
GCCGGACTTCCTCGAACCGATCGCAGATCGCCTCGAGCAGATCGACAATGAGCTCGCCATTGGGGAGGATTTTTCGGTGTGCTGGGACGGACCGCGAGACAGACGCCTTTTCGTTCAGAACGCCTGCCTTGGACAGCGCGGGCTGGCTGATCCGAACTTTGGCCTGCTGGCCTGGCGAGCGCGCCGCATCCTGGACAGCCTTCTGGGGCGCGCGCCATGCACCAATCCCGAGCATCTGGGCTTCATCAGCCGTACGTTGATCGAGCGCCGGCCCGACCTCGTAGCCGAAGAAATGGGCAGCGGGATATAACTGGTCTACTATTGTTCATTGGCGGTGGCATCCAGGGAATGATGTACGCCTTCGTTGCGGCGAAAGCGAGAGCCTTAGCCCAGATCATCTTGACCGAATAAGCACTCGGGCCCTGAGGCACATCGTTATTCTGCGGACGTTTCCCCTACGCTCGTTAAGTCCTTACGTTCACTCGAAACAGTGCGGTAGCCTCAGCGGCCATGGCTGAGCCCGCGGTCAGCGGGGAGGGTCCTTGCTTTTGGCGATGCATGTCGTGGCTGGACCCGGTGAGTTAGGTGAGTCCGGCCCAGTCTACCCAGCCCCTGCGCCCGCCCCGAAGCCGCTCGCCCGCTCAGCGCTATCGAGGGGGCGCTCGCGAGCGGCTTCGCTGACCGCCGCGCTACAGCGTAAGGACGCGACCCCAGTGAAGGCATACTCCAGTGTCGCCAATTCCGTTTCGTTGGCCCGCCGCTAGCCGGTCTTCCAACCAAAGGCCGAACTCGCCAACCAACGATTGTCTAAATCCGCTACCCAGGGCGGTTCGCTCGGGCTCGCTTGCTTGAGCACGGCACAGACGGGATCGCGAGCATGATGCCGCGGAATGGGAACGCATCATGCTTGGGCACGAGGGCCCGTGCCAACGCGCATCGCGCCAATCGGCGTCGTCACGTCCGAGATTCAGCACCGGCTGCTCGGCGCTTTTACGCTCGCATCATGGGCCGGCATGCCGCTGGCGATCCATGACGCGATGCCGCCGAGGCTGCTCGTTCATGGAAAGCGATAAGCACTAGATTAATGGGCAACCTCGTCGGGACCGAAAAGGGCGCTAAACCGGCTGGCTAGATCGATCCAGGGTGCCGCGTCTCCGCGCTCTGAAGCTATTCGAACGACCGTCGCCAGATAATCGGTAAAAGCCTTCAGTCTGATGGCGCCTTGCTCAGAAAGGTGGTCAATGGCGTCAAGCGGCTGGTGAACGGCAGCCAGCATATGTTGCACCAAAAGCAGTGAGGATGGGCAAGGGCAGTCGCTCTTACTCGCGAGGCGCCTGCACTCGCTGCAAAGCGGCGGAATGTCCTCTAAGGCTAGGTCGCCGGAAAGCCGTTGTATGAGATTGTCAGTGGCGTTCCACAAATTCGCTCGCATGCAGAACGGAATGCAGCGTGACCCCATGTTGGGCTAGCAGCGCCGTAGCTCCCTCGTCGCGGTCCACGAGGCAAGCAGCGTCACCTACAATGCCCCCGGCGCGGCGAACCTCTTCAATCGCCTTCAATATCGACTTGCCGCTTGTGGCAACGTCGTCAACGATCAGGACGACTTTTCCCTCGAGATCTTCTTTGGGCCCAAGACCTTCAATCACGTCCCTTGTGCCATGAGGCTTTGGAGTCTTGCGAACGAAGATCGTGTTTATGGGTTTGTTCATCGCCGAGCTGACAGCTGCCATCGATCCGATTACGGGGACCGCTCCCATTTCAAGGCCGCCGACGTACTCTGCTTTCACTTGCTCAGCGATTTTTAGGAACTCAAGAGCGGCAAGTTGCGCGCCTCGCGCCATCATCATGGTAGGCTTCATATTGAAATAGATGTCGCTCTCTATGCCCGACGAGAGCGTGTAGCGTCCGGATCGAAAAGAGCGCTCACGGACGATTTCGCGGAGTTCGTCCTTGTCGTGTTGGCTGGAATCAACTGGTCTGAATTTTGCCAGTGCCGCCATAGATCAGACCTCGCCCTAGGGAAAAAATTGGGTGCGGCATGCACCTAGTCACTACCGCTATGTGACTTATGCAAGTGTTCGCGGGGTGTGTCAATTAATGTCAATACCGGTGCGACCGTTTCGCGCAGATTTTTCCATTATCGTTATTGGGTGCCTAAAGCGTGATCACGGGTTTCCCTACGGCTGGGTAGCGTTGGCCACCCGCCCTTGCCCGATCTCGGCAGGCACGGCTTTTCTCGATGCGGGCCGTCTCTTTGAGGATTTGGGCGTTTCATCCTCGTCCCCTCGAGTTCCGCCTCGCTCGGCCCCGTTTGCGCCAGCTTCTTAACCAGGTTGCGCATGAGGTGAGCGTTTCGGCCGCCATGTCGGCCCGTGTCGCTCTTGTGATGACGAGTGGGCAAGGCCGCGCTTTTCGTGCAACCTCCTCGTAGAGGCGCGAGAGGTAAAGTTCGAGCCGCCGAGAATTTTTGTCATCAGCACCGCGGCGCAACATTTCGGCTCGCTTCATCTGACGACGGTAGAAAGCAAAGTTCAAGGTAGGTCGTAGTCCACCTCCCTGCCGGCCGAGTCTTTACGGCGATATCGGCGACAGGGGCGAGCGTCTGCCTCTGAGGCAGACGCCGAACAGCAGGCCGAGCCTTACACTGATTTTGGTGACATTGAGTTCGCCGACACCCGTGAGATGGAGCCTATCACG
>NZ_RZOI01000400.1:0-5572 GCF_004022645.1 Mesorhizobium sp. M4A.F.Ca.ET.020.02.1.1
GATCTCGACCGTGCCGGCGACCGAGGTGAAGTCAGACGGGGTGGAGGTGATCTGGCGGTCGAATTCGACCACCGGAATGCCGGCGGCGCGGGTCGCTTCGTCGGACGGCTTCAGCGCGTTGAAGTCAACCGCCGCAAGGACGATCGCGGCGGGCTTCAGCGCGATGACGTCGTTCATCTGCGATTGCTGCGCGTCGGTCTTGTTGTCGGCGTTCAGCGATTTGAAGTCGTAGCCGACCTGCTTGAGGAACAGTTCCAGCGCGGTCACCGAACCGGTCTGGAACTCATCGAGCAATGTCGGCACCAGATAATAGACGGTGCCCTTGGACTGGGCGAATGCCGGCGTGAGCGTGGCAATGGCCAGTGCCAGGAAACCGAAGACGGAAAGAAGTATTCTCTTCATGTCGTTCGCTCCTCTTGCGCCGGACCCCTCATTTGTCCCTCAGCTCGCCGGTCCGGCACCGGCCAGCGTCTCTCCGGTGATCATGTTGATCACCGCGTCGGGACTTGTCTTGTTGCGTGCGACATCGCCCGCCACGACGCCTTGCCGGATCACCACGATCCGGTCGGCGACCTGGAAGGCCTGCTGCATGATATGAGTGATGATGACGACGCCGATGCCCTGGTTCGCCACCTGGCGGATCATGTCGAGACCGCGTCGCGTCTGCTCGACGCCAAGGGCGGCGAACGGCTCGTCGAGCAGCACCAGCTTGCCGCCCCAGTGCACGAAGCGGTTGAGTTCGATCGCTTGCCGCTGCCCACCCGACAGGTGCTCGACATTGGTGCGCAGCGACGGGATGCGGGTGCCGGCATTGGCGAGCGCCTTGGCGGCCACGGCCTCCATGGCGCGCTCGTCGAGGACGGGGACGCCGAGCACCTTGCGGGTGATCTCGCGGCCCATGAAGAAATTCGCCACCACGTCGACATTGGTGCAGAGCGACAGGTCCTGGTAGACGGTCTCGATGCCCGCCGCCTTGGCCTCGGCCGGAGATTTGGCAAGGAAGTCCTTGCCTTCGAATAGCATGCGGCCGGAGGTCGGCTCCAGCCCGCCGGCGATGATCTTGACCAGCGTCGACTTGCCGGCGCCGTTGTCACCCAGAAGCGCCACCACCTCGCCGCGCCCGATCGAAAAGCTGATGCCTTTCAGCGCCTGGATCGCGCCGTAGTTCTTGGTGACGTTGTCGAGGACCAGCAGGGGTTCGCTCATGCCGCGATGTCTCCGCCTTTCAGGAGGTCGCCGCCGCGCTGCCGCTTGGCGGTGAAGATCTGGCCGAAGCGCGGCGACAGCACCCCGGAAACGGCAAGTGCGGCCGCGCCGCGCAGCACCGCATGCTGGCCGCCGCGCGCCACGACGATGCGCGGCGTGGCGCGGTCCTTGCGGGCCGAGACCGAATTGGGCAGCTCCGCCGCTCCCGCCAACCGTTCGAGCAGCGCCGGCGGCGCCAGCCCGCCGAGGACCACCGTCTCGGGGTCGAACAGGTTCTCGATGATGGTGATGGCGTTGCGGAAAACCGGACCGATCTCGATTACCCAGTCGTCGTCGCTGCCGCGCCAGCGTCCGCGCGCATCGAGCGAGAGATAGCGTTCGAGACAACCCCGGTTGCCGCAGGGGCAAGGCTCGCCGCCGAACACGACCGGGATGTGGCCGATCTCGCCGGCATTGCCCCAGGCGCCGCGCAGCACGCTGCCATCATGCACCATGGCGCCGCCGAGGCCGACGCCGAAATAGAGGTAGTAGTAGTCGGAATATCCGGTGCCGAGGCCGTAGAGCCGCTCGCCCATGGCCGCGGCCGCCATGTCGGTCTCGAAGAAGGCCGGCAAACCCGTGGCTGCCGTCAGCCGCTCGCGCAGCGCCACATCCTTCCAGCCGGTCATGGTCGTCGGGCCGATGAAGCTCATCGATTCGACGCCGAACGGGCCGGGCAGCGCCATGCCGACGCCAAGCACGCGTCCGCCGGCGCGCCGTCCCGCCAGGTCGCGGACCATGGCGCCGATCTGGTCGAAAGCGTGATCGGGCGTGACGTTCGGCGCCTCGCTGTGCATGCTCTCGATGACATCGCCGCTGAGGTTGATCAGCGCCGCGTCGATGCCGAGCGGGGTGAGGTGGATACCGACGGCAAAGCCGCCTTCGGGATTGATCCTGAGCGTCGCCGGCGGCAGTCCGCGGCCTTTCGGCTCTTCGCGCAGCGACAGGATGTAGCCCTGTTCCTCCAGTTCGCGCACGATGGTCGACACGGTCTGCACGGTGAGGCCGACGCCCCTGGCGATATCGCCGCGGGCGATCGGCCCATTGAGGCGGATGGACTCCAGAACGATGCGCCGGTTGTAGGGCCGCCCGAACTCCTGATTGGTCCCCCGCAATGCCATGCCTTGCGCTCCTGAAGTGACGGGAGCTTCGCACCGAAGATTTATTCAGTCAAATGGAATTCAAAAATATTTCGGTATTGTGGACGACACGCCGTGGCCGCGCAGCTCCGCCAGTCGAGCGAAAGTTTGGCGGCACCGTCAGCGCCGTATTCCAGCCGGCCGAGGAAGACGAGCCGTCGGGCGGAAGACGGGTGGTGGAAGAGGGGCTGCTCGACGATATCGCCGCCGCGATCTGCGTTCACGTCGATCCGTACACACAGTCCGGCAAGGTCGCTGTCCGTCCCGGTCCTTACACTCTGGCATGCGATACGTTCGATGTCCGCGTCACCGGCTCCGCCGCGCATGCGGCAAAGCCGTATGAGGGTGTCGATGCGATCGCCGTGGCGTACTCGATGGTCACCGAGCTGGAGAAGATCGTGTCGCTGGAGATCGTGGCGCTCACACTGATTTCGGCAGCAACCATGTTTCTGACGGCGCAGCGGGGATCGGCGGGCGGTTAAAGATACTGCGCGACCTTCTTGCCGACCGTCAGGAAGCGCAGCGGGTCGACCGCATCGCCATTGTGGCGCACTTCGTAGTGGAGATGCGGGCCGGTCGAACGGCCGCTGCTGCCGGTCTTGCCGATAATATCGCCGGCCGCGAGCTTCTGGCCGACCGTCACGTCGATCTCGCTCAAGTGCCCGTAGCGCGTGGCGAAGCCGTTGCCATGGTCGACCTCGACCATGCGGCCATAACCGCCGTTCCAGCCGGCCTTGGTGACGACGCCGGCCGCTGTGACCTTGGCGGGCATGCCCATTGGCGCCCTGAAATCCATGCCCGAATGCAAGGCCGCGGTGCCGAGGATCGGGTCGGTGCGCACGCCAAACGGGCTGGTGACCGAATGACCGGGGGCGGGGTTGGCGAGCGGCAGCCGCCGCGCTTCCTTCTTCAGGTGATCGAGCGCATCCAGCGCCTCGTCCAGTTCCTTGACCTTGCTGTCGAATATCGTCGATGCGTTGAGCGGGATCAGCGGGCCGCCGACATCGCTATCCTTGCCGAAATCGCTGTCGACCGGCAGGCCGGCGGCCGCCAGCGCCTGGGTGATGGCGTCGGCATTCTTGTATGCATTGTCGGCAAGCGTGGTAACGCGGCTGAGCTGCTCGCTTTCGATTGCCTTGAGCGACTGGTTGATCGACACGAACAGCCTGTCGGCACGATCGGCGGCCGAATCGCTGGGCAGCGGATCGGAGCGCGTCGACCACAGCGAGAACGGTCTCGTGTCGCCGGCGCCCAGGCTGGCGACGGAATAGGTCGGCTGCTCGCCAATCAGCGCGGCGCGATCGTCCGGCTTGGCGGTTGCGGTACCGTCGGCGGCGGGTGCCGCCCCAACTTCGCTTTCGGCGCGCTCGAGGATCGGGCCAAGGCGGCCGTGGCGCTGGCTGAGCTGTGTCTGCCGTTCCAGAAGTTCGCTCACCTTGGTCTCCATCAGCTGCTGGTCGAGAAGCTGTCTGCTGGTGATGCGGTCGACCTGGGCGCGAAGCGCCGAGATGCGGTCTTCATAGGCCTGCTGCATGCGCGCCTGTCTGGCGGTCGTCGCCCCGATCAGGTCGTCTCGAAGCACCAGATAGGAGGTGGCGAGCAGGTAGCCGATGACAATCGCCGCCAGCGCCGAGCCGAGGAAGGCGGCAAGCCAGGGCCGGATGGTGAAATGCCTGATTTCGTTACCCCGGGCGATGATGACCGTATGGGGTTCCTTGCGTTTGCCGAAGACCGCAGACTGACCGGTTGGGTTCACGGGACCAAGCTTTCGTTACGACACCACGAAGAGCCTGATTACATATTATTAGGGTTAACAAAGCTTTGCCGGGCCGATAGCGCCGGTAACCAATGCCCGCCGGACGGGTGTCAGGTTGCGGCGAAGACCGCCAAATCTGCCTCACAGTGCGCGCACCGCCTCCAGCACCTCTTCGGCGTGGCCCTTGACGCGGACCTGCCGCCAGATCCTGGCGATTCGCCCGTCCTTGCCGATCAGGAATGTCGCCCGTTCGACGCCCATATATTTGCGGCCGTACATCGTCTTTTCGACCCACACACGGTAGGCCTCGATGACCTTGCGCTCCTCGTCGGCGACCAGGTCGACGGTAAGGTCATATTTCTGCTTGAATTTGTCGTGCTTCTTGATGCTGTCCGGGGACAGCCCTATCACCACGGCGCCGGCCTTTTCGAAGTCCGGCTTCAACTGCGAAAAGCTGATCGCCTCATTGGTGCAGCTCGTGGTGTCGTCCTGCGGATAGAAATAAAGTACAACGGGCTTTCCAAGCAGTGCGGCGAGGTTGAGCGACCCGCCACCGTCGCGCGGAAGATCGAATTGCGGCGCAAGATCGCCTACGTCGAGTTCGGCCATGTCGGTGCCCCGGTTTGAGGTTACGCGCGAAGCCGCATCGATATAGTGTCAGACGGGGATTCGTCCACGATCGAGTTCGCTACAACGGAAGATTGCGTGGATCAGGAAGAACCGCAGCACGAGAAGATCCGGTTCAGGCGTGACGAGATCACCGACCTGGGGGCTTTTCCCTCCGCCTGCAAGGTGCCGCCGCTCGGCCGCGCCAGGATAGGCCGAGGCTTTCGCGTCCTTGCGCGGGTGGTCGCCAGTTTCTGCGCGCTGGTGTTGCTGGCGGCCGGCGCGGTCTACGTGCTCGGCACATCCGGCATCGGCACCGAGCGTCTGCGAGCGGAGGCGGAAGCAGCCATCGAAAAAATGGCCGGCTTCGATGTCGATGTCGCGGTCGGCCCGGCGCGGCTGACGCTCGACGGGTCGAGCTTCATTGCCTTGCAGGTGAGCGACGTCAGCCTGAAGACCGCCGGCGGTAAGCCGATCGCCGATGCCGGCCGTGTCCGCTTCGGCATCCGGCTCATCCCGCTGCTTTCGGGCGAGGTGCGCCTGACCAGCGCCCGGATTTCCGACGCGCATTTCATGCTGGCGGCGATGCCATCCACTGGCGGCGACTGGACGGCGTCGCTTCGCAACGCGGATGGCCTGATCGATTCGGACAAGGTGGTTGCCGCGGTCTTCGCCAATGTCAGCCACGCCCTCGATGCCGTGCGCGAGGATTCGATTCGCCAGGTCGATTTGCGCAATGTCGAATTCGTGCTGTCCGACACCAGTCCTGTCAAGCGGGTCACGGTGGCCGATGCCACCGTTCTGCAGACCGGCCCTGGCAGCATGC
>NZ_RZOI01000401.1:0-5562 GCF_004022645.1 Mesorhizobium sp. M4A.F.Ca.ET.020.02.1.1
GGTCGTGCCCAATGCAAAGTCGGCCTCTGCCGCTTGCGCGGCTTGGTAGCCGAGGTCGCGATAAGGCGGGTAGCGGCCCCAGCCCTTGTCGCCGCCATTGCGTAGGTCGAACAGGATCGCCGCCGGCACGATCGGCACGCGGAAGCCGCCGACCTCGACGCCGATGTTTCTTTCGCGCAGGGCCGCCTGCACGCCCGAGGCGGCGTCGAGGCCGAAGGCCGAGCCGCCCGAAAGCACGATGGCATGGATCTCTTGGACCGAATTCTGTGGCTCCAGAAGGTCGGTCTCACGCGTCCCCGGCGCGCCGCCCAGCACCTGCACGCCCGCCACCGCCGGGTCGTCGCAAAGCAGTGCCGTCACCCCCGACTTCAACCTGGCGTCTGCGGCGTTGCCGACCCTGAGGCCGGCGACATCGGTGATCAGGTTACGCGGGCCGGCGCGGAACATCACTTCGTCTCCAGCGGTACGAAGCGCGTTCCATCGAAGCGGAAGGCGCGGAACGGAGACTGGCTGAGATCGCCCTTGTCGTCGAACCGGATGGGCCCGATCGCAGTCGCGAAGTCACGCCCGGTGAGCGCTTCGGCAAGCGGCTTGCCCGAGCTTTCCGCTTCAGCGGTTGCAGCTTTGGCGATCTCGACCGCGGCATAGGCCGGCAACACGTAGCCTTCCGGTATGACGCTTCTCTCCGCGAAAGCCTGCACCACCTTGGGATCGGCGGCCTCGGCCCATTCGGGCGGCGCGATCATCAGCGTACCCGCGGCATAGGGCACATTGCCGGGGGGCGTACGCAGATTTTCGCCACCGGCGAGAGTGATGCCAGCATTGAGCGAGCCGGCATCGCGACCCATGATGGCGATGTCGTCGCCGTCGCCGCCGGCGAACACCTTGGTTGCCCCGGCCTTTTTCAGCCGGCCGATCAGGCCGATCTGGTTGTCGAGCTGCGGCCGGAATGTGTCGACGAACACCGGTTTCAGCGCCGCCTGCTCGGCGGCCGCCCTGAACGTCTCGGCGATCTCGCGGCCGTAGATCGTGCCGTCATCGACGATGGCGAAGAGTTCGTTCTGCCACCGATGCGTCAGGATCCTGGCAGCGGCATTGCGCTCGTCATCGCCGCGTGGCCCGAGCCGATAGACCGGCCAGCCGGTCTTGGCGCGCCGGTCGGTCAGGCTTTCGGTGCGCACGCCGACAGTGATGACGGGAATGCCAGCCTCTTTCAGGATCGGCAGTGCCGCCTCGATCGCCTCGGTGCAAAGGAAGCCAACCACCACATCGACTTTCGCCGCCGCGAAGTCGCGTGCCGCGGCGGCTCCGCCGTCCGCGGTGCAAGCGTCATCGAGCGTCTTGATCTCGGCGCCGTTCGCTTCCGCCGCCAGCCCGGCGCCGGCTTCGACCTGCTTGCCAAGGATCGCCGAAGGACCGGAGAGGGGGGCCGCAACGCCGACGACGAGGTCTTCGGCGCCCGCGTTGCCGGCGAAAGCAATCGAGGCCAGCACCGCCAATATCGTCACCAGGGGTCGCATGTGAGCGAAGCGTTCCTCCCGCGCCGGCGGTAGGTTTGCCGGCACCCGTTTCGCCAAGACCTAAAGGCTGCCCGCCCTCGGCGCAACGCGAATTTCGGGATATGCGTCAAGCACTTCGCTTGTGGCTTGCAATATGCCGCCATATATAACGGTGGGTTCTGAGGAAAATCATCTGTGCTGAAGAAGAACGACATCGGGCCGCAGGCCTATCGCGACGCGATGGCCCATTTTGCCGGCCAGGTCCATGTGGTGACCACCGACGGCCCCGCCGGCAGACGAGGCGCGACCGTTATCGCCGCTTGCTCGGTGTCCGACACGCCGCCGACCGTGCTCGTCTGCCTCAACCGCGAGAATCCCAAGAACGAGCCTTTCGTTGCGAATGGCAAGTTCGCGCTCAACACGCTGGCGTCGCATCAGGAGCCGCTGTCAGTCGGCTTTTCCGGCATGACCGGCCTGCCGGTGGAGGAACGGTTTGCGCTGGGCGAATGGGACGTGATCTCGACCGGCGCGCCGACCCTGAAAGGGGCGCTTGCCGTGTTCGATTGCGAGCTGATCGACACCAAGGATCTCGCCACGCACCGTGTGCTTTTTGGCAAGGTGACAGGCCTGCGCATCGGCGATAATTTGCGCCCGCTGATCTATCACGGTCGCGGCTATCGCGCCCTGTAGGTGCCTTGATGGCTGACTCTACGGAGATGGAATGACCGGCTTGAAACCGCGCCCGGCGCCGCGGACGATCGACGAGACGCTCGATCTCCTGACCGGCGCGGACTATGTGGCGGACCGTTCGCTGGCCACCGTGCTGTTTCTCTCATTGCGCATGAAGCGGCCGCTCTTCCTCGAGGGCGAGGCCGGCGTCGGCAAGACCGAGATCGCCAAGGTGCTGGCCGAGGCGCTCGGCCGCCGGCTGATCCGCCTGCAGTGCTATGAGGGGCTCGACGTCTCCTCCGCCGTCTACGAGTGGAACTACGCCGCGCAGATGATCGAGATCCGCATGGAGGAGGCGGCCGGCAAGGTCGTGCGCTCGGACATGGAGCGCAACGTCTTCTCCGAAAAGTACCTGATCCGCCGCCCGGTGCTCGATGCGCTGACCGGCAAGGCGGGCGCTGCCCCGGTATTCCTCATCGACGAGCTCGACCGCACCGACGAGGCCTTCGAGGCCTTCCTGCTCGAAATCCTCTCGGACTTCCAGGTGACGGTGCCGGAGCTCGGCACGATCAAGGCGGAGGAGCCGCCGATCGTCATCATCACCACCAATCGCACGCGCGAAATCCATGACGCGCTGAAACGGCGCTGCCTCTATCACTGGGTCGACTATCCCAATGCAGAGCGTGAGCTGGAGATCGTACGGCGCAAGGTGCCGCAGGCCAACAGCCGGCTTTCGGCCGAGGTTGTGTCCTTCATCCAGAAGCTCCGCCAGATCGAATTGTTCAAGGCGCCGGGCGTCGCCGAAACCATTGACTGGGCCGGCGCATTGACCGAACTCGACAAGGTGGCGCTCGATCCGGAGACAGTTTCCGACACGATCGGCGTGCTGTTGAAATACCAGGACGACATCGCTCGCATCGGCGCGGGCGAGGGCCGGCGCATCCTCGACGAGGTCAAGGCCGAGCTCGCGGCGGCGCAGTAGGCCCATGAAGGCGCCGCGTTCCGATCCCGCAGAGGCCACGGAAGACGGGCGCATCGCCGACAACATCGTCTACTTCGCCCGTACCTTGCGCAAGGCCGGCATGCGGGTCGGGCCGGCTTCGGTCAAGGATGCGATCGAGGCGGTGCTTGCCGCCGGCATCGGCTCGCGCGATGATTTCTACTGGACGCTGCATGCCGTGCTGGTCTCCCGGCACGAGGACCATCCGGTCTTCGACGAGGCCTTCCGGCTGTTCTGGAAATCGCGCGAACTGATCGAGAAAATGCTGGCGATGTTCTCGCCCGTCGCGCTGAATACCAGCGAGAAGCAGAAGCCTCGCGCGGCCGAGACCCGCGTCAGCCAGGCGATGTTCGAGGGCCATCAGAAGAACCAGCCGGCGAGGGAAATCCCCGAGATCGAGGTCGACGCCCGCTTCACCTTTTCCGGCAACGAGGTGCTGCGCGGCAAGGATTTCGCCCAGATGGACGCCGCTGAACTGGCCGAGGCCAAGCACGCGATCGCCGCCTTGCGGCTGCCCTTCGACATGGTCCGCACGCGCCGCTTCAGGGCGGACGCGCAAGGCAGGCGCATCGATCCGCGTGCCATGATGCGGTCGGCCGCGCGCACCGGCGGCACGCTGATCCTGCCGAAATTCCGCTCTGCCCGCGAGGTGCATCCGCCGCTGGTGGTGCTTGCCGACATTTCCGGCTCGATGAGCCAGTACACGCGCATCTTCTTGCATTTCCTGCACGCGCTGACGGAAAAGCGCCGGCGCGTGCATGCCTTCGTCTTCGGCACGCGCCTGACCAATTTGACGCGGCAGATGCGCCATCGCGATCCCGATGCCGCGCTCGCCGAGTGCTCGGCGACTGTGAAGGACTGGTCCGGCGGCACCCGTATCGGCGACACGCTGGCCGAGTTCAACCGCCTGTGGTCGCGGCGCGTGCTGGGGCAGGGGGCTGTGGTGCTGCTGATCACCGACGGGTTGGAGCGCGACGAGATCGCCGGCCTTTCGGAAGAAATGGAGCGACTGCACAAATCCTGCCGTCGGTTGATCTGGCTGAACCCTCTGCTGCGCTTCGACGGTTTCGAGGCGCGCGCGCGTGGCGTCAAGGCGATGCTGCCGCATGTCGACGAGTTCCGCCCGGTGCACAATCTCGAGGCGTTGGCCGATCTCTGCGCCTCGCTCGACCAGCGGCCGGCCGCTCGCGTCGATCCGCGTCGATGGCTGCGGGCTGGCGACAGGCACGCCGCATAGCCATATGTTTATCCATCGGAAGAAAGACTCCCGGAAAATTGAAATCACCATACAGGGACCGATGAATGACGCTCCAATGCATCAACCCAAAGGATCTGCCAATTCCGCAGACGTACAGCCAGGTTGTCGTTGCGACAGGCAGCAAGTTGGTATTCATCTCGGGCCAGGAGCCCGAAGACCTGGATGGCAAACTTGTTGGCCGTGGTGATCTTGCGACTCAGGCGCGCCAGGTGTTTGGCAATCTCGGCCGCGCACTCGCCGCCGCCGGTGCGGCGCCTGCGCAGGTCGCCAGGATCACGATCTATGTCGTCAACTACAATCGCGATGAATGCCTGCCGATCATCGAAAAGGCGCGGGTAGAGCTGTTCGGAGATCATAAACCAGCTGACGTGGTGCTTGGCGTGGCGAGCCTGTCCCCCGGCTACCTAATCGAAGTTGACGCAGTCGCGATGATTGATTGACCATACATTTGCGCGAACTGGTGGTGCGCAGATCATAACAGACCCCAAGAGGAAGCAGTCGTGGAAGACAGCATCTATCTCGATGAGGCCCGCGATCCCCTGATCATCGCGGAAGGCTGGATGAAGGACGGCAAGGATGTCGCCATCGCGACCGTGGTCGAGACCTGGGGTTCGGCGCCGCGCCCGGTCGGCAGCCATCTGGTCATCGACGCCGACGGCAATTTCCACGGCTCCGTCTCCGGCGGCTGCGTCGAAGGAGCGGTGGTGACCGAGGCGATCGATGTCATTGGCTCGGGTAAGGCCAGGATGCTGGAGTTCGGCGTTGCCGACGAGACCGCCTGGCAGGTGGGGCTCTCCTGCGGCGGCCGCATCAAGGTCTATGTCGAGCGGCTAGGTTAGGGCGCCATGGACCCGTATGCGCTGAAAACATTGAACGAAGTGCGCCGCGCCCGCCGCGCGGCGATCCTGGTCACCGACCTCGGCGACGGCCGCGACCGCATCGTGCGCGAGGGCGATCCAGTCGCCGGCGAATTGGGCGAGGCGATCGCCAGGGCATTTCGTACCGGCAATTCCGGCTCGGTCGAGGCGGAAGGGCGCACCTTCTTCCTCAATGTGCATCTGCCGCAGCCGCGCCTGGTGGTGATCGGCGCCGTCCATATCAGCCAGGCGCTGGCGCCGATCACCACCAGGCGCGGC
>NZ_RZOI01000402.1:0-5551 GCF_004022645.1 Mesorhizobium sp. M4A.F.Ca.ET.020.02.1.1
AGATAGGGCATGGCGTCATGCACGCCACCGAGATCGTCGCCCGGGATGTTGGCGGCGCGCGGCGCTTCCGAGCCGCCGCAATAGAGCACCGCGTCATGTTCGGCGAGCAGTTCGGCGACAGGCTTGTCGACGCCGACGTTGACGCCGCAATGGAAGGTCACGCCCTCGCCCTGCATCTGCTCGATGCGGCGGTCGATATAGTGCTTCTCGATCTTGAAGTCCGGGATGCCGTAGCGCATCAGCCCGCCCGGACGACTCTCGCGCTCATAGACGTGCACGTCATGGCCGGCGCGGCCGAGCTGCTGGGCCGCCGCCATGCCGGCCGGGCCGGAGCCGATGACGGCGACGCGCTTGCCGGTCTTCTTCTCCGGCGGATAGGGCCGGATATGGCCGGTCTCGTAGGCCTTGTCGGCGATCGCCTGCTCGACCGTCTTGATGGCGACCGGAATGTCCTCGAGGTTCAGCGTGCAGGCTTCCTCGCACGGCGCAGGGCAGATGCGGCCGGTGAATTCCGGGAAGTTGTTCGTCGAATGCAGGTTGCGGATCGCATTGTCCCAGTCGCCATTGTAGACGAGGTCGTTCCAGTCGGGGATCTGGTTGTGGATCGGGCAGCCGGTCGGCCCGTGGCAGAACGGAATGCCGCAATCCATGCAGCGCGCGGCCTGCTTCTCGACCTCCTTGTCCGACATCGGCAGCGTGAATTCGCGGAAATGCCGGATGCGGTCGGAGGCCGGCTGGTACTTGTGCACCTGCCGGTCGATCTCAAGAAACCCTGTTACCTTGCCCATAGTCCAGTCCCTGCTGTCCGAAGGCACGCACTTGTCGGCGCACCCGTTAACCCCATAAGGCCGCCATGGCAACCGCAGTCCGGGGTCAGGATTGTTGGTGAGGATGGCGGCCGGAGATCCATCTCTCCGGCCCGTCCAATGCTTATTCGGCCGCCACGCTCATGCGCATGCGTTCCATCTCGATCAGCGCGCGGCGATACTCGACCGGCATGATCTTGCGGAATTTCGGCCGGAACGCCGCCCAGTTGTCGAGGATTTCACGGCCGCGCGCGGACCCCGTGTAATGGACGTGGTTCGAGATCAGCTGGTAGAGCCGCTCCTCGTCATGGCTGGTCATGTCGCCGGATACGTCGACACGTCCCTTATGGTCGAGGTCGCCGCCGTGATGGAGCAGCTTCTCCATCAGATCGTCCTCTTCCGGCACCGGCTCCAGCTCGACCATCGCCATGTTGCAGCGTTCGGCGAAATCGCCCTTCTCGTCGAGCACATAGGCGACGCCGCCCGACATGCCGGCGGCGAAGTTGCGCCCCGTTTTGCCGAGCACGACGACGATGCCGCCGGTCATGTATTCGCAGCCATGGTCGCCGACGCCTTCGACTACTGCCGCGACGCCCGAATTGCGCACCGCGAAGCGCTCGCCGGCGACGCCGGCGAAATAGGCTTCGCCCTCGGTGGCGCCGTAAAGCACCGTATTGCCGACGATGATGGAGTCAGCCGCGACGATCTTGGCCTCTTCCGGCGGGCGGATGACGATACGGCCGCCCGACAGGCCCTTGCCGACATAGTCATTGCCGGCGCCGACCAGCTCGAACGAGACGCCCCGCGCCAGGAAGGCGCCGAAGGATTGGCCGGCGGTGCCGGTAAGCTTCACCTGGATCGTGTCCTCGCGCAGCCCCTTGTGCTTGAAGCGCTTGGCCACTTCGCCCGACAGCATCGCGCCCGCCGAACGGTCGACGTTGCGGATCGGCAGCTCGATGGAGACGGCCTGCTTGGCTTCCAGGGCCGGCTTGGCCAGCTCGATCAGCTTGCGGTCGAGCACGTCGTCGATCGGGTGCTTCTGGCGCTCGGTCCAGTGCACCGCCTCGTGCGGCGCGTCCGGCTTGAAGAACATCTTGCCGAAATCGAGCCCGCGCGCCTTCCAGTGCTGGATTACGTCGCGCTTCTCCAGAAGATCGGTGTCGCCGATGATCTGGTCGAGATGGGTGAAGCCCATTTCGGCGAGCAGCGCGCGCACCTCTTCCGCCACATAGAAGAAGAAGTTGATGACGTGCTCGGGCGTGCCCTTGAAGCGCTTGCGCAGCACCGGGTCCTGCGTCGCCACGCCGACCGGGCAGGTATTGAGGTGGCACTTGCGCATCATGATGCAGCCGGCCGCGATCAGCGGCGCGGTCGAGAAGCCGAACTCGTCGGCGCCGAGCAGCGCGCCGATGATGACGTCGCGCCCGGTGCGCAGGCCGCCGTCGACCTGCAGCGCCACGCGCGACCTGAGGCCGTTGAGCACCAGCGTCTGATGCGTCTCGGCGAGGCCCATTTCCCACGGGCTGCCGGCATGCTTGAGCGAGGTCAGCGGCGAAGCGCCGGTGCCGCCGTCATAGCCCGAGATGGTGATGTGGTCGGCGCGCGCCTTGGCAACGCCGGCCGCGACCGTGCCGACGCCGACCTCCGACACCAGCTTGACCGAGACGTCGGCCGCCGGGTTGACGTTCTTCAGGTCGTAGATGAGCTGCGCCAGATCCTCGATCGAATAGATGTCGTGGTGCGGCGGCGGCGAGATCAGGCCGACGCCGGGCGTCGAATGCCTGACCTTGGCGATGGTCGCGTCGACCTTGTGTCCGGGCAGCTGTCCGCCCTCGCCGGGCTTGGCGCCCTGCGCGACCTTGATCTGCATGACGTCCGAGTTGACGAGATATTCCGCCGTCACGCCGAATCGTCCTGATGCAACCTGCTTGATCGCCGAACGCTCCGGGTTCCTGCCGCCGCCGGGCAGCGGCAGGTAGCGGTCGGCCTCTTCGCCGCCCTCGCCGGTGTTCGACTTACCGCCGATGGCGTTCATGGCGCGCGCCAGCGTCGTGTGCGCTTCCCTGGAGATCGAGCCGAACGACATCGCCCCGGTCGAGAAGCGCTTGACGATCTCCGCCGCCGGCATGACCTCGTCGAGCGCGACCTTCTTGCGTCCAGTCTCCTCGGCGAGCCTGATCTTGAATAGGCCTCGGATGGTCTGGGCGCGGGCCGTCTCGCTGTCGATCTGCGCGGAATAATCCTTGAACGTATCCCATGACCCCTGGCGCACCGCATGCTGCAGGGTGGCGACCGCGTCCGGCGACCACATATGCGCCTCGCCGCGCATGCGGAACATGTACTCGCCGCCGACCTCCAGGCTGCTGCGCAGCACCGGATCGTTGCCGAAGCCGTCGGTGTGGCGGCTGATCGTCTCGGCCGCGATCTCGTCCAGCCCGACGCCCTCGATCAGCGTCGCGGTGCCGGTGAAGTACTTCTCGACGAAATCCGACTTCAGCCCGATGGCGTCGAAGATCTGCGCGCCGCAATAGGACTGGTAGGTGGAGATGCCCATCTTGGACATCACCTTGAGGATGCCCTTGCCGATCGACTTGATGTAGCGCGAAACCACTTCGTAAGCGTCGACCTCCTCCGGCAGTTCGCCGCGCTTGTGCATGTCGAGCAGCGTGTCGAAGGCGAGGTACGGATTGATCGCTTCGGCGCCGTAGCCGGCGAGGCAGCAGAAATGATGCACCTCGCGCGGTTCGCCGGATTCGACGACCAGGCCGACCGAGGTGCGCAATCCCTTGCGGATCAGGTGGTGATGCACCGCTGCCGTTGCGAGCAGCGCCGGAATGGCGATGCGGTCCGGCCCGAGCTGGCGATCGGACAGGATGATGATGTTGTAGCCGCCGGCGACCGCCGCTTCGGCGCGCTCGCAGAGCCGGTCGATGGCGCCCTGCATGCCAGCGGCATTCTCGTTCGCACCGTAGGTGATGTCGATCGTCTTGGTGTCGAAACGGTCCTCGGTGTGGCCGATCGAGCGGATCTTCTCGAGATCGCCATTGGTCAGGATCGGCTGGCGCACCTCGAGCCGCTTGCGGCGCGAATTGCCGACAAGGTCGAAGATGTTCGGCCGCGGTCCGATGAACGACACCAGGCTCATCACCAGTTCCTCGCGGATCGGGTCGATCGGCGGGTTGGTGACCTGGGCGAAGTTCTGCTTGAAATAGGTGTAGAGAAGCTTCGACTTGTCCGACATCGCCGAGATCGGCGTGTCGGTGCCCATCGAGCCGACCGCTTCCTGGCCGGTTGTGGCCATCGGCGCCATCAAAAGCTTGGTGTCTTCCTGGCTGTAGCCGAATGCCTGCTGGCGATCGAGCAGGCTGACATCCTTGCGCAGCGCGCGCGGCTCGACCGGCTTCAGGTCTTCCAGGATGAGCTGCGTGTTGGCGAGCCAGTTCTTGTAGGGATGCCTGGTCGCGATCTCCGATTTGATCTCCTCGTCGGAAACGATGCGGCCCTTGGCGAGGTCGATCAGCAGCATGCGGCCGGGCTGCAGCCGCCACTTCTGGACGATCCTTTCCTCAGGCACCGGCAGCACGCCGGCCTCGGACGCCATGATGACGCGGTCGTCGTCGGTGACGATGTAGCGCGCCGGGCGCAGACCGTTGCGGTCGAGCGTGGCGCCAATCTGGCGGCCATCGGTGAACACGACCGCCGCCGGCCCGTCCCACGGCTCCATAAGTGCCGCGTGGTACTCGTAGAAGGCCTTGCGGTCGGCGTCCATGAGCTTGTTGCCGGCCCAGGCTTCCGGGATCAGCATCATCATGGCGTGGCTGAGGCTGTACCCGCCCTGGAACAGGAATTCGAGCGCATTGTCGAAGCACGCCGTGTCCGACTGGCCTTCATAGGAGATCGGCCAGAGCTTCGAAATGTTGTTGCCGAACAGTTCGGAATCGACCGAGGCCTGGCGGGCCGCCATCCAGTTGTTGTTGCCGCGCACCGTGTTGATCTCGCCATTGTGCGCGACCATGCGGTAGGGATGCGCCAGCTTCCACGACGGGAAGGTGTTGGTCGAGAAACGCTGGTGGACGAGGATCAGCGCGGTCTCGAAGCGCGGATCGCTGAGGTCCCTGTAGTAGGCCCCGACCTGATAGGCCAGGAACATGCCCTTGTAGACGAGGGTGCGCGCCGACAGCGACACGCAATAGGCGCCGATGTCCTTGTTGTCGTTTTCGGCGTAGATGCGGCCCGATATCACCTTGCGCAGCAGATAGAGTCTGGCCTCGTACTCCTCGTCATCGGTGATGTCGGGCGTGCGGCCGATGAAGACCTGCCGATGAAACGGCTCGGACGCCACGATATCCGGCGCCTTCGACAGCGACGAATTGTCAACGGGCACGTCACGGAAGCCTAGCAGCGGCAGCCCCTCGGACTGCGCCGATTCGATGATGATATCCTCGATATGGGCGCGCAGCGCCGCGTCTTGCGGCATGAACCAGTGTCCGACACCGTACTGGCCCGCCGGCGGCAGTTCGATGCCCTGGGCCGCCATCTCCTCGCGGAAGAAGCGGTCGGGAAGCTGCACCAGCACGCCGGCGCCATCGCCCACGAGCGGGTCGGCGCCGACGGCGCCGCGATGCGTCAGGTTCTCCAGCACGGCAAGGCCGTCCTTGACGATCTGGTGCGATTTCACGCCCTTCATGTTGACGATGAACCCGACGCCGCAAGCGTCGTGCTCGTTGCGCGGATCGTAAAGGCCC
>NZ_RZOI01000403.1:0-5511 GCF_004022645.1 Mesorhizobium sp. M4A.F.Ca.ET.020.02.1.1
GTTTCAAAACTCACGCCATGTTTGCGCAGATTTGACCTAGCCTTTTCCGTATCCCATTCAAATCGCAATTCTGCCATGTGGTGTAACCGCAAAAATGTAACTACAAATAGTCATTACGTCAAGGGCGGCGGGTCCCAAAGTCCTACCGCCTCACAACCTCCCACCCGTACAGCCAGTCCAGATCCGCCGCGAGTTTCTCCGCCGGCCGCGTCGCCAGCACCAGGTTGCGCGCGATCGCCACCGGCCCCCAGGCGTGCCAGGCAAGCCGGTTGAGCGCGCCGCGCCTCAGCACCTTCTCGACGCGCGGCCGCCTGAGGTTCTCCCAGGTGGCAAGCCCCTGTCGCAAGTCGGCAGGGAAGTCGGCGATCACGCCGGCAAGCATGGCGGCGTCTTCTATTCCCATGGCGGCGCCCTGCGCCGCGAACGGCGTCATTGCATGCGCTGCATCGCCGATGAGCGCGATCCCGTCTTGCATCGTCCAGCGCTGTTGCTCGACCGTGTGGATCGGAAACGCCGTCCACGGGCCGGCCAGCGCGACCAGCCTTGCCAGCGCCGGTGCCGTGCCGCGCATGGCGCCCGAGAGGATGGCCGGGTCGGCATGGCCGGACCAGCCTTCCGCGATGCGCTCGCCCTTGGTGAAGGCCGCGAGGTTGAAGGCGCTGCCTTGGCTTACCGGATAGGCCACCAGGTGGAAACCGGGACGGAGGAAGGTGGTGACGCTGACCGCGGCGCCGCTCGTCGCAAAGGCCTTTCCTGCGGCGCTCTCCGCCGCGACCGTGGCGCGCCAGGCGAGTTCGCCCGAGAAGCGGCTTTTGCCGAAGCCGGGCTGCTTGCCGGCGAGGTTCTCGCGAATCGACGACCAGACACCATCGGCGCCGACCAGCAATTGGCCGCTGGCCTCGATCGTGCGGCCGTCCGTTTCAGCCGTCACGGCAATGCCCTGCGGTCCGGCGGCGACGCCGGTCACCCGCGCGCCGGTGACGAGCTCGACATCCGGGCGTTCCGTCACCTGCGCCGTCAGCGCCGCCTGCACGTCGGCGCGATGGGCGGCAAGATAGGGCGCTCCCCAGCGGCTCTCGGCGGCCTGTCCGAGCGGCACGCGTCCCAGGTCCCTGAGCGCGGCGGCATCCTTGAGCACCACCGCCTCCGGCCGCACTGCATGCGGCAGGAGCCGCTCCAGCACGCCGAGCTGCCTGAGGATTCGCGTCGCATTGGGAGAAAGCTGGATACCGGCGCCGGCTGCCTCGAGTTGCCTGGCCTGTTCGAACACCGTTACGGGATAGCCGCGCTCGGCGAAGGCAAGCGCCGCCGTCAGTCCTGCTATGCCGGCCCCGGCGATGACGACCTGCCGGGACCGCGCCTCGCTCATCGTCGGAAGAGGATCAGGCGGCCTGGTCGATATAGAGGCAGCCCGCGGGGACCGTTTCGGTCGCCTTCAGTTTCGCCGAATAGCGGAAGAGCGTCGAGCAATAGGGGCAGACCTTCTCATTGTCGTCGCCCATGTCGAGGAACACGTGCGGATGGTCGAAGGGCGGGTTGGCGCCCGTGCACATGAATTCCTTGACGCCGATGTCGATCGCCGGATGGCCCGCATCGTTCTGGAAATGGGGAATGGAACCGCCTGCCATCGTCGTCTCCAATTGGTCTCGGCTTGTTTCGGCCAGTCTGCATCTGGATCATAACCGGCCTGTTTGCAAGATCGATGAAATGAAACTGTCGCAAAAGCCTGTCAGAGGATAAGTTGAGCCGGTTAAGCGCATGACCCTGGATCGCTGCGGGATTCGTGAGGGATCGTGCGTCACAAAAACATGTTAGAGCGTCCGTAGCCCATCCGGAATGCAGCGCTTCAAAGCGATGGGCGCAGGACAAGAGCGGGAATCATGAACGAACTGAAGCCGGTGCACAGCGAATTCATCACCATCGAGGCGGCAAGTGCCGAGAGCGGCAATCCCGATCGCTTCGTCAACCGCGAATTCTCCTGGCTGCAGTTCAACCGGCGCGTACTGGAGGAATCGCTGAACCCGCACCATCCGCTTCTGGAGCGGATCCGCTTCCTGTCGATCTCGGCCGGCAATCTCGACGAGTTCTTCATGGTCCGTGTCGCGGGCCTGGCAGGCCAGGTGCGCGAGGGCATCGTCCTGAAGAGTCCGGACGGCCGCACGCCCGAACAGCAGCTTGAACAACTGCTGCGCGAGGTCGAGCGCCTGCAGGAGGACCAACAGAAGAGCCTTTCGACACTGATGCAGCTGCTCAACAAGGAAGGCATCGAAAGCATCACCCGCGACGCGCTGACCAAGGACGAGAAGGCCTGGCTGGAAGAGCATTTCCAGGATCAGGTGTTTCCGGTGCTGACCCCGCTGTCGATTGACCCGGCGCATCCGTTCCCGTTCATCCCCAATCTCGGCTTCTCGATGGCGCTGCAACTGCGCCACCGCAAGAATGGCGAGGAGATGAGCGCGCTTTTGCGCCTGCCGGTGGCGCTGAAGCGCTTCATCCGTCTACCCGACCGCAAGAATCATGTCCGCTTCATCCCGCTGGAGGAGGCGGTCGGCCTCTATATCGGCAAGCTCTTCCCGGGCTATGAGGTCAAGGGGTCCGGCACCTTCCGCATCATCCGCGACAGCGATATCGAGGTCGAGGAAGAGTCCGAGGACCTGGTTCGCCTGTTCGAGACGGCGCTGAAGCGGCGCCGCCGCGGTTCGGTGATCCGCATCGAGTTCGACATGCTGATGCCGCCGGAACTGCGCGACTTCGTCGCCGGCGAGCTTGGCGTCTCGTCGAGCCGCATCAGCGTCCTGACCGGTCCGCTGGCGCTCAGCCAGATCTCCGAGATCGTCGCCGTCGCCCGCGACGATCTGAAGTTCACGCCCTACAATCCGCGCTTTCCCGAGCGTATCCGCGAGCATGGCGGCGACTGCTTTGCCGCCATCCGCGAGAAGGACATCATCGTCCACCATCCCTACGAATCCTTCGACGTGGTGGTGCAGTTCCTGCGTCAGGCGATGGCCGACCCGGAAGTGGTGGCGATCAAGCAGACGCTCTACCGCACCTCCAACGACAGCCCGATCGTGCGCGCGCTGGTCGACGCGGCCGAGGCCGGCAAATCGGTGACGGCGCTGGTCGAGCTCAAGGCGCGGTTCGACGAGGAGGCCAACATCCGCTGGGCCCGCGACCTCGAGCGCGCCGGCGTCCAGGTCGTGTTCGGCTTCCTCGAGCTCAAGACCCACGCCAAGATGTCGCTGGTGGTGCGGCGCGAGGACGGCAAGCTGCGCAACTATGTGCATCTCGGCACTGGCAACTACCATCCGGTCACCGCGCGCATCTATACCGACCTGTCGTTCTTCACCACGGATCCGACGATTGCCCGCGATGTCGCCCAGCTGTTCAACTTCATCACCGGCTATGCCGAGCCCACCGAGGAGATGCGGCTCGCCGTTTCGCCATTCACGCTGCGCAAACGCATCCTGAAGCATATTTCGAACGAGGTCGTCCACGCGCGCGAGGGCCGGCCGGCGCGAATCTGGATGAAGATGAACGCGCTGGTCGACCCGATCATCATCGACGCGCTCTACGATGCCAGCCGCGCCGGCGTCGAGATCGACCTCGTCGTGCGCGGCATCTGCTGCCTGAGGCCGCAGGTGCCGGGCCTGTCGGAGAATATAAGGGTGAAATCGATCGTCGGCCGCTTCCTCGAGCACAGCCGCATCTACTGCTTTGGCGACGGCTACGGCCTGCCCTCGGACGGGGCGATCGTCTACATCTCCTCGGCCGATCTTATGCCGCGCAATCTCGACCGCCGTGTCGAGACCATGGTGCCGATCACCAATCCAACTGTGCATGAACAGGTGCTTGGCCAGATCATGCTGGGCAACATCATGGACAACCAGCAAAGTTTCGACGTATTGGCTGACGGCACCTCCCGGCGCGTCGTGCTGGAGGAGGGCGAGGAACCGTTCAACGCGCAGGAATATTTCATGACCAATCCGAGTCTGTCCGGACGGGGTGACGCGCTGAAGTCGCATGCGCCCAGGCGCATCGCCCAGTTCAAGCGCCGCAAGAAGAACGCCGCCGCGTGATTTCTGCTTCCCAGGGCCGGCTCCAGGACCGGCGGCCGCTGTCGATCATCGACATCGGCTCTAACTCGATCCGCCTCGTCGTCTATGAAGGGCTGGCGCGCTCGCCGACCTTGCTGTTCAACGAAAAGATGCTGGCCGGCCTCGGCCGCGGCATCGTTTCGACCGGCAAGCTCGATCCCGAGGCGGTCACCCGCTCGATGGAGGAGTTCCGCCGCTTCCGCGCGCTCTCCGACCAGGCCGGCGCCGAGCACATGTATGTGCTGGCGACCGCCGCCGCCCGCGAGGCGGTCAACGGCCCCGATTTCATCCACCGCGCCGAGGACGTACTGAAGACTGAGATCCGGGTGCTCTCCGGGCGGCAGGAGGCGCATTATTCGGCGCTCGGCGTGATTTCCGGCTTCCACCCGGCCAGCGGCATCGCCGGTGACCTCGGCGGCGGCAGCCTCGAACTGATCGACATCAACGGCGAGGCGATCGGCGACGGCATCACGCTGCCGCTCGGCGGCCTGCGCCTGCAGGACATGGCGAAGAATTCGCTCGTCCAGGCTCAGAAGATCGCGCGCCAGGAGCTGGCGCGGGCCAAGCTGTTGAAGGGTGGGCAGGGCAGGGCCTTCTACGCCGTCGGCGGCACCTGGCGAAACCTCGCCCGGCTGCACATGGAAATGACCAACTACCCGCTCGGCGTCATGCATCACTATGAGATCTCGGCCGACAGCGCGCAGAGCTTCCTGAAGCAGGTGACGAAGGCCGAGATCGAGAAGGTCAAGGGCATCGAAGGCGTTTCCAAGAACCGCCGCTCGCTGCTCCCCTATGGCGCCATCGTGCTGCAGGAGATCATGTCGGCGATGCAGCCGTCGAAGATCGTCGTTTCGGCGCTCGGCGTGCGCGAGGGCTTTCTCTACTCGCTGCTCGACGAGGCCGAGCAGAAGGCCGATCCGCTGATCTCGGCCGCCGAGGAACTCGCGCTATTGCGCTCGCGCTCGGTCCACCATGCGCATGAGCTGGTCGACTGGACCGGCAAGGCCTTTGCCGCTTTCGGCATCGACGAGACAGAGGACGAGGCGCGTTACCGCCAGGCCGCCTGCCTGCTCGCCGATATTGGTTGGCGCGCGCATCCCGAATACCGCGGCAGGCAGTCTCTCAACATCATCGCGCACGCCTCTTTCATCGGCGTCGACCATCCCGGCCGCGCCTATCTGGCGCTGGCCGGCGCCTACCGCCATGACGGCATCTTCAACGAGGGCATCGCGCCCGAGATCAAGGCGCTGGCGCCGCCGCGCATCCTCGAGCGCGCCCGCGTTCTCGCCGCAATGATGCGCGTCGTCTACCTGATGACGGCGGCGATGCCGGGCGTGATGCCCAGGCTGAAATGGGAAAACCGCGGCAACGGCATGCTGGCGCTGGTGCTGCCGGCCTCACTTGCCGACCTCTATGG
>NZ_RZOI01000404.1:0-5487 GCF_004022645.1 Mesorhizobium sp. M4A.F.Ca.ET.020.02.1.1
AGGGCGATATTGGAGACGCGGCCGATCTCGCTCTTCGGCACCAGGCGCGGCATCATCGAATCATTGAAAACAGTGGAGAACTCCGCCGCCACCGAGGCCAGCGAGAACAGCAGCACGATCAGGAAGACGTTCGAGCCGGGGGCGGCAAGCCACAGCAGCGTCAGGCTGGTGATCTTGATCGTCGCGAAGAAGGCGATCCACGGCTTGCGCGGCCCGGTCTGGTCGGCGATCGAGCCCAGTATCGGCGACAGCACGGCGATGACCAGTCCGGCGGCGGCGATGCCCCAGGCCCAGGCGGCCTGGCCCATCACCGGATCGCTGACCATGCGCGAGGCGAAGTAAGGCCCGAAGATGAAGGTGGTGACGACGGTGAAGAACGGCTGCGCCGCCCAGTCGAAGAACATCCAGCCCCAGATGCCGCGCCCCGACGCCCGCTGCACTGTCTCTATTGCCGCCATGCTGATTCCCTCGGCCCGCCCCGCGTCGGGCGCCATGTCTGCATGTTTTTCATGACGGTGCAAATGCGGCCGGCTTCCTGCCCGCGACGGCTGTCGCGCAGCCGAAGAAGAAGCGCTTGAACTCGACCTCGAGCCCCTCGGCCCTCAACATTTCCGCCACGGCGGAAGCGTCGCCGAAATTGGTCGAGGAGGTGCCGATCATCGAGAAATCCTGCGCGCCGTTGAGCAAGGTCCTTCCGACAAGCGGCAACACGACCTTCAGGTGGAACAGATAAAGCGGCCTCAACCACCAGCCTTTTGGATCGGATGCTTCGATCATGCAAAAGACGCCGCCGGGCCTGAGGCAGCGCGCGACCAGCCTGGCGAGCTTCGCATGCTGCTCGCTGTTGAAGGTCTTCAATCCGAAGGTGGAGACAATGAAATCGGCACTGGCGTCGGGCAGGTCGCTGGCCAGCACGTCATCCTCGATGAAGGCGATCCTGTGGGCGCGATGCGCATGCAAGCGCTCCATCGCGCGCTTGTGCATGCCGGAAGAAATGTCGACAGCCGTTATGGCGCCGATATCGGGAAAGCGCCTGAGCAGATGCGGCCAGACTTCGCCAGTCCCGGCCATCAGATCGTAGCCCGTCGGCCGCGGCACCTGGGAGACCGGCATCAGTTCGACGCATTGCCGGCGCCAGCGCTCGGTGAAGCCGAACGAGCAGATCCAGCTGAAGGTGATGTACTGGCCGGAGCAGCGGTCGAAGACACCTTTGACGAACTGCGCGTCGTAGATGTCCTGGCCCGCTGCCATATCGCCATCGCGGCGGGCGGGACGGTCAGTCGGTGCCTGCCGAACTGGATGATCGCCCTCGAGCCTGCTCAGCCTACATCCCCGTCAGATCGCTCATCAGCCCGGATGCCACCGACAGCCTCGACACAGTGATGTCGCCGCCCTCGGTCAGCGCCTGCAGCCGCTCGCGGATGCGCGCGACGCGTTCGCCGCCGGCCTCCAGCCAGGCCGTCACCGGGTCGGCCGCCTTGGCATGGGCGGTCAGCGCCGCAACCGCGATGCCGCGCCGGGCGGCGCCGATCGTGTCGGCCGCGCGTGAAAGCGCCAGCTGGTCGTAATAGTCCGGCGGCGAGATCGCGCGCGTCGCTTCCTCGATGCGCGGAATGCGGAAGGCGTCGCTGACGGCGAAGAAGGCCTTCGCCGCGGCGACGATATCGGCATTGGCGGTGCGCGCCGTCAGCGCGATATCCGGGATCAGTTCCCCGACATCGGCGAGCGCCAGCTGTCCGGCAAGCCTCTCCGGTGCCCCGGCCTTGAACA
The DNA here is from genome assembly GCF_004022645.1 of Mesorhizobium sp. M4A.F.Ca.ET.020.02.1.1. Taxonomy (NCBI): domain Bacteria; kingdom Pseudomonadati; phylum Pseudomonadota; class Alphaproteobacteria; order Hyphomicrobiales; family Phyllobacteriaceae; genus Mesorhizobium; species Mesorhizobium sp. M4A.F.Ca.ET.020.02.1.1. Next base: position 1,771 of record NZ_RZOI01000404.1, read on the forward strand.
ACCCATGCCGCCGCTCCTCGATCCGCTCGCGCGAATATGCCGGCAACAGCGAGGCGAGCTTCGGCTCCAACACCTTGCGTGCCTCCTGCAGCTCGGCGATGCGCTGGCCGAGCGGCGCGGTGCCGGCGTCGTTCTTCAGGTACCAGCCGCTGGTCATGAAGATGAGCCGGCTAACTGCCTGATAGAGATCGAGCTGCACTTGGCCGTCGATCTGGTTGTCGAGCGCGTCGATCTCGCGATAGAGCGCCGGCAGCGCGAAGCCGTCGCGCACCACGGCAAAGGTGCGCACCACGTCGGCGGCGGTGCGTCCGGTGGCCTCCTGCAGCCGGTTCACGAAGGACGGTCCGCCGCGATTGACGAGGTCGTTGGCGACCACGCGGGCGATGATCTCGCGGCGCAGCCGGTGGCCGTCGATCTCGGCGGCGTATTTCTTCGCCATCCGGTCCGGGAAATAGCCAAGCAGATCGCGCTCGAAATGCGGATCGTCAGGCACGTCGCTGGCGACGATGTCGGAGAACAGCACGATCTTGGCATAGGCCAGCAGCACACCGAGTTCGGCCCGGGTCAACGGCTCGCCACGCGCCTCGCGCTCGGCAAGGGCCGCCGGGGATGGCAGCGTCTCGACCGCACGGTTGAGCAGGCCCCGCGCCTCCAGCGCCGTCATGAAGCGGCTCTGATGCGCGATGTCGGCCAGCCCACGCTTGCGGGCGATCGAGAGCGCCAGCGTCTGCTGGTAGTTGTTGGACAGCACCAGCCCGCCGACCTCGCCGGTCATCTCCGAGAGCAATTTGTTGCGCGCCGGCCGGGCTAGCTGGCCTTTGCGCATGGCCGATGCCAGCGCGATCTTGATGTTGACCTCGACGTCGGAGCAGTTGACGCCGGCGGAATTGTCGATGGCGTCGGAATTACAGCGGCCGCCGGCAAGCCCGAATTCGATGCGTGCCCGCTGCGTGACGCCGAGATTGGCGCCCTCGCCGATGACTTTGGCGCGCACGTCGAGCGCGGTGACGCGGATGGCGTCGTTGGCGCGGTCGCCGACATCGGCGTTGGTTTCGGTCGAAGCCCTGAGATAGGTGCCGATGCCGCCGAACCACAGCAGGTCGACAGGCGCCTTGAGGATGGCATTCATGATCTCGACTGGCGTCGCGGTGGTCTTGCCAAGCCCGATCGCGGCGGCGGCCGCCGGTGGCAGCGTGATCGACTTCTGATTGCGCGAGACGATGACGCCGCCTTGCGACAGTTTCGACTTGTCGTAGTCCTGCCAGGACGAGCGTGGCAGCGCGAACATGCGCTCCCGCTCGGCCATCGACGCCGCCATGTCCGGATCGGGATCGATGAAGATGTCGCGATGGTCGAAGGCGGCGATCAGCCGCGTCTGCGGCGACAACAGCATCCCGTTGCCGAACACGTCGCCCGACATGTCGCCGACGCCGACGACGGTGAAGGGCGAGGTCTGGATGTCGCGGTTCATCTCGCGGAAGTGCCGCTTGACCGCTTCCCAGGCGCCTTTGGCGGTGATGCCCATCTTCTTGTGGTCGTAGCCGGCCGAGCCGCCGCTGGCGAAGGCATCGTCCAGCCAGAAGCCGTGCTTCTCGGAGATCGCGTTGGCGGTGTCGGAGAAGGTCGCCGTGCCCTTGTCGGCGGCGACGACGAAATAGGGATCGTCAGGATCGCGCCGGACCACGCCGGCCGGCGGGATGACGCCGTCTATGCCGATATTGTCAGTGATCGACAAAAGGCTGGAGACATAGTTTTTGTAGGCCGAGGTGCCGGCCTCGAAGATGGCGTCGCGGCTGCCGCCGACGGGCAGACGCTTCGGATAGAAACCGCCCTTGGCGCCGACCGGCACGATGACGGCGTTCTTGACCTGTTGCGCCTTGACCAGGCCCAGCACCTCGGTGCGGTAGTCCTGGGCGCGGTCCGACCAGCGCAGGCCACCACGTGCGACCGGGCCGAAGCGCAGATGCACGCCCTCGACCTCGGAACCATAGACGAAGATCTCGCGCCACGGCCGCGGCGCCGGCAAGCCGTCGACCGCCTGCGAATCGAGCTTGATCGCCAGCGACTGCCCTCGCTCCTTCGTTCCGGAAACGAAATGATTGGTGCGCAGCGACGCTTCGATTAGATTGAGGTAGCGGCGGATGATGGTGTCGTCATCGATATTGGGCACCTCCTCCAGCGCATCCTTGATCTTGGCCTTGAGATGCTTGGCCGCCACCACGCCTTCCGTGTCGGCCGCCGGCCCGAGGCGGGCGACGAACAGCGCATGCAGGCCGCGCGCGATGTCGGGATAGCGGTTGAGCGCGGCTGCGATGAAATCCTGGCTCTGCGGAATGCCGGCCTGCTGCAGGTAGCGCCCATAGGCGCGCAGGATGGTGATCTCGCCCGACCACAGGCCGGCCGTCTGGGCAAGGCCATTGTAGCCGTCATTGTCGACGTCGCCGCGCCAGACCGACAGGAACGCATCCTCGAAAAGCCCGCCGCCGCCGGAAAGGTCGATCGGCTTACCGTAGCTGTTCTCCAGCTCCATGTCGTGGATGAAGACCATGCTGGACGGGTCCTCGCCGACCTCGAATGTGCGCTCGCTGATGACGCGGAAGCCGATGTTCTCCAGAACCGGCACCCGCCGCGACAGCGCCACCGGGCTGCCGTGGTGATAGATCTTCAGCGCCGCCTGATTCGGCTTCTGATCGGCGTGGCGGTAGTAGTCGATAGCTATCGGATTGGCCGCGCTGATTTTGGCGATGCGCCCGGCATCGGCCAGTGCCACCGCCGGAGAGAAGCTGTCGCGGTAGCTTTCGGAGAAGCGCGCTGCGATTGCCGTCAGCGCTCTCTCCGTGCCGGTTTCGGCCGCGGTCTCGCGCAGCGCATCGTCCCAGGTGCGCACGATGTCGCGGATCGCCGCCTCGATCGTTGCCTGCTCGACCTTCGGCGTCTTGCCGCCGGAGCGGCCGATGATGAAGTGGACGCGCGCCAGCCCGCCCTCGGGGAAGGCCGGATAGTAGGCCGACAGCCGGCCCGCGAAGACGGTCTTGAGGTAGGTGCCGATCTTCTCGCGCGCGACGCTGTCGTAGCGGTCGCGCGGCACGAAGACGAGGATCGAGACGAAACGGTCGAACTGGTCGACGCGCACCAGTGCCCTGACGCGCGGCCGCTCGATCAGGCCGAGGATCGCCTCGGCATGCTTCCTCAAGATCGGCACCGGGACCTGGAACAGCTCGTCGCGCGGGTAGCTTTCCAGCACGTTGATCAGCGCCTTGCCGGAATGGTCGTTCGGATTGAAGCCGGATTTGGCGATGATGGTCTCGGCCTTGGAACGCAGATAGGGGATCTTCATCACCGAGCGCGTGTAGGCGGTCGAGGTGAACAGGCCGACGATGCGCAATTCGCCGGAAAGCGTGCCCTTGGCGGTGTAGGTCTTGACGCCGATGTAGTCGAGATAGATGCGCCGGTGCACCGCAGACTTGGCGTTGGCCTTGGTGACGATCAGTGGCTCCGGCCCATGCAGGAAGGCGCGGATTTCGGGCGTCGTCGTCACCGCTTCGGTACCACGCCTCAGCACCAGAACATCCGGGTCGGAGAGGATGCCGAGCCCTGGCTTGTCGGCGCGCTCCAGCGTGCCGCTCTTTTCGCCGCCGGTGTATTTGAACTCGCGCATGCCGAGGAAGGTGAAATTGTCGTCGCGCAGCCATTCGAGGAAGGCAATCGCCTCGGTGA
>NZ_RZOI01000405.1:0-5469 GCF_004022645.1 Mesorhizobium sp. M4A.F.Ca.ET.020.02.1.1
GATGGACGAGCCGCTCTCCGCGCTCGACAAGAAGCTACGCGAGGAGATCCAGGCGGAGATCCGCCGCATTCACCGCGAGACCGGCGTCACCATCCTCTATGTCACGCACGATCAGGAAGAGGCGCTGCATCTGTCCGACCGGATCGCCCTGTTCAGGGACGGCCGCATCGAGCAGATCGGCACCGGCGAGGACCTCTATCTCAGGCCCGCCACCGACTTCGTCGCCGGCTTCATAGGCAATTCGAACTTTTTGGCCGCCGAGCACCTTGAAACCGTGGGCGGTGCCGCGACCATCCGGCTTGCCGACGGCTCGGTGCTGTCGGGCATAAACGCCAACGGCAGCTTCGATCGCGGACAGAAGGCCAGGCTGATGGTCCGCCCGGAAGCGTTTCATCTGGAAAGAAACTCGAAAAGCGCCGAGCTTGCAGTCGAGATTGTCGATGTCGCCTTCTATGGCGAGCGCCGCCGCATCGTCGCGCGCACAGTCGCCGGGCAGGAGATCGACATCAGGCCGACGTCCTCGGCCATGGCGACGCACAATGCAACGGGAAGCCGGCGGCAGGTCTTTTTCGACCCGGCGGCGGCGTTCCTGTTTCCCGCCTGATCCCTCCGGCCAGCCCTATTCCGCGGCGACGCTCGCGCCGGAGCGATTGGCGCCGCGGATGGGTTGGCACTAATGTCTACAAGCTTTATAGACTTCAGGCCCCGACGAAAGGAACAATCGGCTTTCGGCCGCGCCCCCCGAACAATTTTCCACGACCAGGCCTATTAGCGACAGCAGCTCATAGTCTGCGACTACGCCGGACATCGCCTCGGCCAGCTTCCTTGGCGAGATCGCCGAAATTGGCCTGAAGCCAGGCGATGGCGCCGGCGACATCGGCAATGACATAGCCCGCCGCCGTTGGTCCCTGCGGCTTCACGCGGATCGAGATCCCACCTACGGCATTGACTGTATCGAAGCCGTTTTCGTCCGAGGTATCATCGCCGAGAAACACCGGCCGTCGGCCGGTGAACGGATCGAGCTGCAAGAAGCGCCGGATCGCCGCACCCTTGGCGGCGTCGAGCGGCATCAATTCGACACCGGCATTGCCGGCAATCACGCGATAACCCTTGGGCAGGCGGGTCAGCGCTGCCTCGACCAACTCCGTCGCTCGGGCAAGCAGATGGGGAGCCGCACGAGTGTGGACGGCGAGCACCGGGCCCTTGCGCTCGACATAGACGGCCTGGCTCGCCAGCTCCAGTTCGATCTCGTCGGCGAGCGCCGCCATGTCCGCCGGTTCGTCAGCGGCCTCGACAGGGCCGCCCGGGACAAGTCTGTGCTCCAGCCCATAGAGACCGGCAGTGCGCAGCTTCAGCGGTTCGAACAGTCGGTCGACCGCCGCGACCGAGCGGCCGGTGATGAAAGCAAGCGCGCCGTCCAGCCGGCGCTCGATCGCCTGCAGCAGAAAGCGAAGCTCCTTGCTGACCGACACGGCGTCGGGATGGGCTGCGTGTTCCAGCAAGGTGCCGTCAATATCGAGGAACAACGCCCATCGGCCTTCGGGGAGGCGGGGTGTCAGCTCTGCCTGATAATTCATCGGAGTCCTGCTACCTGTCTGCGTTCGAAGATGGGGACGACATTATCGGCAATCGCTGACCGCTCGGCATTGGCTGTGACGCGGTCGAGCTCGCCACGCTTGCGCAGGCGCGCGGCGTCCAGAAGCATGCTGCCGGCCCAGCGGTAGACATTGTTGTCGCGCACGATCTCGCGCATGCGCCGCATGCGCTCGCGCTGCTCCTCGGCCGACATGGTCAGCGCCTGCAAGAGGGCCCCGCTCATCATCGCCGCGTCGTAAGGGTTGACGATTAGCGCTTCCAGCAATTCGCGCGATGCGCCGGCGAAGGTGCTGAGCAGTAGCACCCCCTGCTCGTCGTCGCGCGCGGCGACGAATTCCTTGGCGACGAGGTTCATGCCGTCATGCAGGCTGGTGACCATGCAGATATCGGCGGCGCGATAGATCTCGTAGACTGCCTTCTGCGAGTGATGCTCGGCCACGATGACGACCGGGCGATAGCCGTCACTGCCATAGCGCTGGTTGAGGTCGTCGGCATAGCGCATGCATTCGTCGTATAATTGCCTGTAGGCTGGCAATGTGCCCCTGCTGGGTGCGGCGATCTGCAGGAAGACGACTTTGCCGATCAGATCGGGATGCCTGGTGAACAATTCCTCCAGTGCGTGGAAGCGGTCGAGAATGCCCTTGGTGTAGTCCAGGCGCTCGACGCCGACGCAGAGCTTAACATCCGCCGACAGTCCAAATCGGTCGCGGACGCGCGTGCGGCATTCGGCGACATCGGACAGCTTCGCCAGAAGCTGCAGCGGCCATTCGATCGAGATCGGATAGGCGTGGACCAGCGTCGTCTGGCCGCCATAGGAGATGGCGGCGTCTGCCCGCTCGATCCGGCTCTCAAGGAAGCGATCGACGCTTTCGGTGAAATTGTTGGCGTGGAACTGGGTATGGAAGCCGATGATCGAGCTGCCGAGCAGCCCGTCCAGGATACGCTCCCTCCAGGGGCAAATGCTGTAAACTTCCGAGTTCGGCCACGGGATGTGCCAGAAGGTGATGACGATCGCCTCGGGCAGGCGTTCGCGGATCATGCGCGGCAAAAGCGCGAAGTGATAGTCCTGCACTAGCACGATCGGCCGCTCGTTGCGCGCTTCGGCGACCACCGTGTCGGCGAATTTACGGTTGACGGCTTCGTAGGCCTCCCAGTCCGATTCGCGGAAGATCGGCCTCGTGAAGGCGATATGGCAGAGGGGCCACAGGCCCTCGTTGGCGAAACCCAGGTAGTAGCCCTGATATTCTTCCTCGCTCAACCACACCCTGCGCAGCGTGTAAGACGGATTGTCGGGTGGCACCTGCAACCGGTCGTCACTGTCGACCACCTGGCGATCCGCCGTGCCGCCGCCATACGCGATCCAGGTGCCGGCGCAAGCGCGCGTGATCGGCTCCATCGCCGAAACCAATCCGCTCGCCGGCACGACCAGTTCGACCTCTCCGTTCTTTTCGTTGTGGATGTAAGGCTCGCGGTTGGAAACCACGATCACCTGCGCTTCCGGCAGGTCCTCGTGAAGGATCTTTCTCAGGGTTTCGGGCGACCAAGTCACCAGCGCGGCATCGACCGACTGGCCATTCTTCTCGAATTCCCTGAGCACCTTGCGTGCCGCCTCGGAAGCCACATCCTCGCCGGCGACAGGCACCGACGCTGGCGCGGAATTGCGATGGCGCCGCGATATGGAGAAGAACACCGCGAGAGCGGAGAGTAGAAGACTTACCAGGAGCAGGCTCCACAGTAAGTCGATGCCTTGATCAGTCATTGAAACGCCAACTTGCCACCGGCCCGCCGCGGGACTCATTCTTCTTGTTTTCGACACCTTGCCGGGCGACGGAACAGACCGCCGCACGTCCGGTGTGATTGTGCAACGCACAAACGAAGCATCGGTTCCGACATTTTCCGGCCCGTGGGGCGATCCCTTGAAGATCGCGCGGTCGAAAGGCAGGAAGCCGCCATTTGCAGGTCGGCTGAAATCAGCACATCTCAGGTGCGCACGATGAGCGGCACCAGACCCTCATGCCGGTCGGCAAGGAAGGCGACGACACGATCGCCCACGCGCTGGAAGGTCAGGTCTACCGCCCTGTCGCCGACGGTCAGGTGTCGAAGCGTGAGTGTGTCGATGCCGATCGGCAGCCTTGGCCGCGTGACGCGGATCTCGCCTTCCCAGCCATCGATCTCCAGGCCGAGACAGGCCTGCATCAGCATGAAGGCGGAGCCGGCCGACCAGGCCTGCGGCAGGCAGGCGACCGGATAGGCGATGGGCGCCTCGCCCGGCGCGCGGGTGAAGCCGCAGAATAGCTCCGGCAGCCGCATGTTGAAATGCACGGCCGATTCGAACGTGCCACTCATCAACCGCACCACGCTCTCGCGCTCGCCATAGCGCGCCAGGCCGACGCCGCAGATGGCGGTGTCGTGCGGCCAGATCGAGCCGTTGTGGTAGGACATCGGGTTGAAGAACACCGCGTCGTCGGAGAGCGTTCTCAGGCCCCAGCCCGAATGGAAGGATGCCGAAAGCAATTGGTCGGCGACCAGTTTCGCCCGCTCCGGCTCAGGCAATCCGACAAACAGAAGGTGGCCCGCATTCGACGTCCGCACCTTGCAGGGCTCGCCGGCGCCGTCGAGCGCCAGCGCATAGAAGCCGAGATCGTCCGCCCAGAAATGACTCTCCACCGCCGCGCGCATGGCTTCGGCGCGCTCCTCCCAATGCTCGGCCTCCGCATATCCGCCCCGGCGGCGGGCGAGTGCCGCCAGGCCCCGGAACGCGGCAAAGACGTAGCCCTGCACTTCCACCAGCGCGATCGGGCCCTTGGGGATGCGGCCATCTGCGTGAAAGACCGAGTCGAAACTGTCCTTCCAGCCCTGATTGGCGAGGCCGGATTCGGCGGCGCGCTGGTAGATGACGAAACCGGTCTCCCGGCTCGCCTCTTCCGTCCACTCCGCCGCGGCCTTGATCGACGGCCACAGCCTGTCGATGAATTCCATGTCGCCCGTGCGATCTGCATAGGCGCAGGCGAGATGGATGTAGAGCGGCGTGGTATCGACGCCACCATAGTAGCGGCCGAAGGGAAGCTCGCGCAGCGCCGCCATCTCGCCCTTGCGGGTCTCGTGCATGATCTTGCCGGGCTGTGAATCGCTGAACGGCGACGTCTCGGTTGCCTGGTGCTGGGCGAGGAAGGCAAGCACGCCGCGCGCCAGACCAGGGTTGAGCCAGAGCATCTGCAGCGCCGAGATCACGCCGTCGCGGCCGAATGCCGTCGAAAACCAGGGAATGCCGGCATAAGGATAGGGCCCAGTCGCGAGTTCGGTGGTGAGCAGCGCCACATCCGCGCGGGCGCGCTCGACCCAGTCGTTGAAGACGCGGCCGGAACTGTGCAACGTGGCGCCGTGGCGGCGCTTTGCCCGCATGCCGAAACGGGCCCGCGCCGCTGCGGCGCGGAAGCGATCGCGATCCGGGCTGTCGACAGCCTCCGAACCGACCTCGACATAGAGCACCTTGCTGGAACGCTTGGTCACCGCGACGAGGAAATCGGCGCGGCTGTCTGTCAGTTGATCGGGCGCCTGCGAGAACGATATCGCCGACAGGCGCGCCAACCCGTCCAGCCCGTCATAGCGAAGCAGCACCGACGTCGCGTCGATCTTGGCTGCATGCGCGGTGCCGCGCTTTGCCCTTGTCGAGCCCCGCACCTCGAACATGTCGCGGAAATCGGCGGCAAAGTGCAGAGAAACGCGGATCGCCGAGGTCTCCTGGCTATAGTTGGAAAGCGTGATGCGCTCGAACAGCCGGTCCTGCCAGATTAGCCTGACGCGCTCGACATGAATCGCGCCCTGCGGAATGTCGCGGCCGCCGACGCTTTGAACCGGCAGGTTGGTGAGATT
>NZ_RZOI01000406.1:0-5466 GCF_004022645.1 Mesorhizobium sp. M4A.F.Ca.ET.020.02.1.1
ATCGCCATATGGGGCAAAGGTTTCCTCCACCTTTTAATTAACATGTGAATTACATCTTGACGATCGAATGTCAAGCGTCGTTCTCTGTGTCCCGGCGGCGGGATTGCCGCTCCCGGTAAAATCGCGGATATAGCTGCGATCGGGGTGCTAATATTTACCGCGACTCGTACTGGATTGGATTTTTCGGAGACCTGATTTTGCTACCACCGAGCACTCGTCGCTCCCTGCCGATGGCTCTGCTTCGCGCTCGCGAGGTGATCATGGCGCATTTCCGGCCGATGCTTGCCCGCCACGACATCACCGAGCAGCAATGGCGCGTGCTGCGGGTTCTTGCCGAGACTGGGCCGCTGGAGGCCACCGAACTCGCCAACCGCGCCTCCATCCTGCCGCCAAGCCTGACCCGCATCATCAAGGCGATGGAGGAACGTGAGTTCATCACCCGCAACAAGGTCAAGGATGACGGCCGCCGCGCGCTGCTCGCCATCAGCCCGGCTGGTCTGGCGCTGATCGAGGACCTGACGCCCGAGCGCATCGCCATCTACGACGCGATCGAGAAGCGCTACGGCGCCGCCGAGCATGAGCGGCTGCTGGATATGCTGGAAAGCCTCATCCAGTCGGAGTCGACGGAACAGGGCTGAGTTTCGCGCGAGCGCCCCCTCATCCGGCCGCTTCGCGGCCACCTTCTCCCCGCTGGGGAGAAGAGACAAGCGCTGGCGCTGGCGATCTCCTCTCCCCTTGGGGAGAGGTCGGATTGCCCCGAATTGCCCTTCGCAATTCCGGTTGGCAATCCGGGTGAGGGGGCGCCGCTCCTCACCCCCCGAAACTGCCGACCGCGCTCGGCTGCATGTAGTTGCGGCCGACATAGAGCAGCGCCGCCTTGTCGCTGCCGTGGCGGATGTCGACGACGCGGCCGAACATCACATTGTGCGTGCCGACCTTGTTCACCGCGCCGATCTCGCAGTCGAAGCTGACGATGGCGTCGAGCAGCGCCGGCATGCCGGACGGCATAGTCTGCCAGCGCGCCGCATTGTAGCGCTCGGCCATGTCGCGGATCGCGCCGGCGAACTTTCCCGCCAAATGCATGTGCGACTGGGTCAGCACGTTGACGCAGAAGCGCTGGTTGGCGAGGAACAGGCCGGTCTGCGCCGAGCGCTCGTTCATGCAAACCAGCAGCGTCGGCGGATCGTCCGAAACGCTGCACATGGCGGTGGCGGTGAAGCCGCCGCGCCCGGCCGGGCCGTCCGTGGTGACGATGTTGACCGGCGCACAGACCCGCGCCATGGCGTCACGGAATTCCAGCCTCGAGACCTGCGCCTCCATGGCCGGCCTCCTCAGCTCGCCGCAGCTGAAAGCGGCGGCAGCCAGGTGTCGCCGGTCCAGCCCTTCTCGTCATAGTCGGCCATGCATTGGTCGACCAGCTCCTCCATCTGCTTCAGCCGGCCGCCGCGCTCGGCGCCCTTCAGCACCTGCAGCCGCACCTCTTCCGGCGCACCGGCATAGTTGAGCTCGTAGAGCGCGTGGCGGCCACCGAATTCGGTGCCGGTCGCGTCCCACAACAGCTTCATGATCTTGATGCGCTCGACATGGCCCATGTCGTTGGAGCCGCGCACATATTGCGCGAGGTAGCGGTCGATCTCCGGATTGTCGAAATCCCTGGCCGAGGACGGCAGGTAGATCAGCCCCGAGGCGATCACCCGGCGCACCGTGTCGATGACGCGCGGATAGGCCTCCGACATGAAGGTGCGGTAGGAGAGGGCCGCCTCGAGATTGGGCAGCACCGCGCCGCTGGCCCACGGGATCGGGTTGTGTGCCATGGCGTTGGAAAAGCTCCAGAACATGTGGCGCAGCGCGATCACCTCGCCGAGTGCTGCCTGGTTGCCGCGGAAGGCATCGCCGCCTGTAGCGCGCAGCGCCTTGGCGAGCAGGCCGCAGAGGAAGTCGAGCTTGACGGCGAAGCGCGTGCAGCCCTGGAAGCAGTAGCCGTGCATGAAGCCCGACGCCGGATGGAAGGACAGGATCTTCTGCGCGTCGCGCAGCACCAGCACGTCCTCCCAAGGGATGAAGACGTTGTCCAGCACCAGGATCGCGTCGTTCTCGTCGAAGCGCGACGACAAGGGATAGTCGAAAGGCTGGCCGGTCGTGTTCGCCGTCTGCTCATAGGAGACGCGGCAGAACATCTTTATCCCCGGCGCGTTCATCGGCACGATGAACATCACTGACAGCGATGGGTCCTCGGTGACCGTCGCCGAGCTTTGCGCCAGGAAATTGTAGTGGGTCAGCGCCGACGACGTCGCCACCACCTTGGCGCCCGACACCCAGATGCCGGCATCGTTCTCCTTGGTGATGTGCACGAACACGTCCTTCACGGCCTCGGCCGGCTTGTGGCGGTCGATCGGCGGATTGACGATGGCGTGGTTCATAAACAGGACCGCTTCCTGGGCGCGTTTGTGCCAGGCGAGCGCATTGTCCTTGAACGGGCCGTACCATTCGGCATTGGCGCCGAGCGTGTTCATCAGCGCCGCCTTGTAATCGGGCGTGCGCCCCATCCAGCCATAGGACATGCGCGACCAGTCGGCGATCGCGGTCTGCTGCTGGGCAAGCTCGGCGGCGGAATGGGCGACGCGGAAATATTTATGCGTATAGCCGCCCGAGCCGGTATCGGTCGGCGCGGTCAGCGCCGCCTGCCGGTTGGGGTCGTGCAAGGCGTCATAGAGGCGGGCCAGCGAACGCGCCGAATTGCGCATCGCCGGATGGCTGGTGACATCGGCGACCCGCTCGCCATTGATATACACCTCGCGCCCGTCGCGCAGGCTCGCGAGATATTCGGCGCCTGTGAACGGCCGTTTCGTGTCGGCCCGGAAATCTTCCGATCGCATCATGATCCTCCCTTTGATTGGTGGAGAGTAGCCGCAAGCCGCGCGATGGTTTATGGACGAAAGCGATAAATCACTTGGACTTTTTCGGGCCGCCATGAGCCAGACCGCCATTCCCGAATTCTTCGTCTACGGCGAGCCGGCACGGGCGCTCGACGTCGGTTTCCTGCATGTCGAGACGGTGCAGGCGCGCGCTTCCGTGCATCGCGGCCAGGTTCTGGCGCACAAACATCCGCAAATGGCGCAGATCACCTTCTGGACGGGTGGCAGCGGCACCTATCGGATCGAGGACAAGACCTGGAGTTTTTCCGCTCCCACCGTGAGCTTCATGCCGAGCGGCGTGGTCCATGGCTTCGACATCGAACCAGGCACCGATGCCATCGTCGTCTCGGTCGCCGATGCGGCGCTCGCATCCATCGCCGAGCAGTCCGCGCTGCCGCTCGACCAGCCGGTTTTCGTCACGGGGCGCGGCGAGGGCGCGCTGTGGGAGAGGTTGGGTAATACGGTCAGGATGATCCAGGCGGAATATGCCGACAGGCTGCCCGGCGTGGAAAGAATCCTGCCGCCGCTGATCGCGGTGGCGCTGTCGGGCATCGCCCGCCTCGATGCGCAATCGCAAGCGGTGACGGTGCCGGCGGCGGTGGCGCTCGGCGGCCGGCTGCGGCGCCTGATCGACCGCCATTTTCGCGACGACTGGCCGGTCGAGCGCTATGTCGAGGAACTCGGCACCACCCGCCACCTGCTCGACAAGGCCGCGCGCCAGGTGCTGGGCGCAGGCGTGCGGCAGGCTATCGGCGACCGGCGCTTGATCGAAGCCAAGCGCCTGCTGCTCTTCACCATACGCACGGTCGAGGACATCGCCTACGAGACCGGCTTCAACGACCCCGCCTATTTCTCGCGCTTCTTTCGGCAGGGGGTTGGCTTGCCGCCGGCGACGTGGCGGAGACAAAGAGTGAGTAGTGAGTAGTAGGTAGTAAACGGAGCGAGGATTGAACAAATGTTCGAGCCGAAATTCTACTCATACTCACTACTCACTACTCACTACTCACTTACTCACGCCGCAGCAGACAACCCGGCATCCAGCGCCTCGCCGATCTTCGCCACATCGGCCGCCGAGATGACCAGCGGCGGCGACAGGATGACGGTGTTGCCGGAGACGCGCAGCATGACGCCGGCCTGGTAGGCGGCATCGGCCACCACGGCCAATGTCTTCTTGTCGGCCGGCTTCTTGGCGGCGCGGTCCGAGACGAGCTCTAGCGCCGCCATCAGGCCCTGGTAGCGGACATCGCCGACCAAAGCGTGCTTCGCCTTCAGCGCTTCCAGAACCTTGCCGAGCTCGACGCCGCGCGCCGCCGCGTTCTCGTTGACGGCAAGCCGTTTTGTCTCGGCGAGCGCCGCCAGCCCGGCCGCGCAGCCGACCGGATGGCCGGAATAGGTGTAGCCGTGGCCGATGGCACCGAAGCTCGTCTTGTCGGCCTCGAAGACATCGGCGACCTTGGCGCCGATCATGGTGGCGCCGAGCGGGAAATAGCCCGATGTGATCGCCTTGGCGATGGTCATGAAATCCGGCTTGGTGCTGGAGAGCCGCGAGCCCGACCACGCGCCGGTGCGGCCGAAGCCGGTCACCACCTCGTCGGCGATCAAAAGGATGTCGTGGCGGTCGCAGATCGCCCGCACCAGCGGCATGAAACTTTCATGCGGAACGATTACGCCGCCGGCGCCGAGCACCGGCTCCAAGATGAAGGCGGCGATGGTGTCGGCGCCCTGGAAGGCGATCTCGTCCTCGATCGCCCGGGCGCAGAGCTTTGCCAGCTTCGCCGGATCGGTCTCGTCGAACGGATTGCGGTATGTCCATGGCGCCGGGGTATGGAAGACGCCGGGCAGCAGCGGCTCGTAGTTGCGGCGGAAATTGGCGTTGCCGTTGACCGAGGCGCCGCCGAAATGCGTGCCGTGATAACCCTTCTTCAGCGCCAGGAATTTCGTGCGGTCGCCCTGGCCGCGGATCTTCCAATATTGCCTGGCGAGCCGGAGCGCCGTCTCGACCGAGTCCGAACCGCCCGAGGTGAAGAAGGTCCGCACCATGCCTTCGGGCGCGAACCATTCGGTGAGCTCATACGCGAGCTCGATCGAGGGTCCGGTCGAGGTGCCGCGAAAGCCGGAGTAATAGGGGAGCGCGTCGAGCTGCGCCGTCATCGCCTTCTTGATCGGATCGCAGCTGTAGCCGAGATTGACGTTCCACAAGCCGCCAACGGCGTCGAGCACGGTGCGGCCGTCGACATCGGTGACCGACACGCCTTCGCCCTTCATGATGATCTTCGGCGGGCTCGCCCGCATTTCGGCCGGATGCGCCATCGGGTGCCAGATCGGCTTGGCGTTGTTTTCGGTGAGGAAGTTGATGTCACGCATCGGGAGGGGCTCCGGTTTTTCCGATTATGAGAGCGTCAGGCCGAAATGGGCCAGCGCCTCGGCATAGCTTCGCGCCGGTCGGGCGACGTCGAAATGAACGGTGGGCATGCCGGCGGCAATCGCGCCGTCGACATTGCGCTTCTGGTCGTCGACGAAGACGCAGGCCGAAAGCGGCAAGTGCAGCGCC
>NZ_RZOI01000407.1:0-5464 GCF_004022645.1 Mesorhizobium sp. M4A.F.Ca.ET.020.02.1.1
GTTCAAGCAGGGCGCCCAGGCCGCCGCCGACGCCATCAACGCCTCCGGCGGTGTCAACGGCAACCAGATCAAGCTCGACGTTCAGGACGACCAATGCGATCCGAAGCAGGCGGTTTCGGTCGCCAATCGCATCGTCGCCGACGGCACCAAATTCGTCGACGGCCATGCCTGCTCGGGTTCCAGCATTCCCGCCTCCGCCGTCTATGCCGAGGCCGGCACGCTGATGATGAGCCCGGCCTCCTCAAATCCGGAGCTGACCGATGCCGCGGCCAAGGCCGGCTGGCCGACGATCATGCGCCTCTATACGCGCGACGATGCGCAGGGCGCCTTCATCGGTCCGTGGATCGCCAAGAAATATGCCGGCAAGAACGTCGTCATCCTGCATGACAAGAGCGCCTACGGCCAGGGCGTGGCCGACGCCGTCAGGGCGACGATGAATGCCGGCGGCCTCAAGGAAGTGGATTACGAAGGCATCAATGCCGGCGAGAAGGACTATTCCGCCCTTGTCACCAAGCTGAAGGAGCTGAAGGCCGACGTGGTCTATTTTGGCGGCTACCATCCAGAAGCCGGCCTCATCCTGCGCCAGGCGGCCGAGCAGAACGTCAAGTTCCAGCTGATCATGCCGGACTCGATCGCCACACCGGAATTCTGGCAGGTTTCCGGCCCGGCCGGCGAAGGCACGATGTTCGTCTTCCCGTCGGATCCGCAGGCGAAGCCCCAGGCCAAGGATGCCGTCGCCAAGATCAAGGCCGGCGGCTTCGCACCGGAAGGCTTCACACTGTTCTCCTATGCCGTGTCCAGGCCTTCGCCGAGGGCATCAAGCGCGCCGGCAGCGACGATCCGGCCAAGGTCGCCGAAGCGCTGAAGAACGGCCAGCCGATCAGCACCGTGGTCGGCGACGTCGTCTTCGACGAGAAGGGCGACCTGAAGAACGCCAGCTACGACATCAACCAGTGGCACGACGGCAAATACGCGCCGATCCAGCCGTAGTCGTTCTGCATCCGGATTGAGATGGCCGGGCTGATCCCGGCCATTTTCATTTGGAGTGGCTACCTTGCGCCTCATCTACGAAGCGCACCAGCACTGTGCCGTCGCTCACCTGCGCGCCCTCGGCCGCAACCTCGGCGATCACCCCGTCATGCGGGGCTGCGATTGTGTGCTCCATCTTCATCGCCTCCAGGATCAAGAGCGGCTGGCCCTTGATCACGGCATCGCCCACCCCGGCGCGCACCAGCTTGACCAGCCCGGGCATCGGCGCGCGCAGGCTGCCGGATGCCGCGGCCGCATCATCGGCCTTGGCCAGCGGATCAGGCACCGCGAAGGAATAGCCGACCGCGCCTTCGAATACGGTGATGTGTCCCGGCCATCGGGCGGTGCGCGGAATGGCCCGCAGATCATGCGAATTGATCGCGTCATGCGGCGCTTCCAGCGCCACCTGGAAGCGGCCGTCCGGCCGTGCCGAGACCCGCGCCAGGATATCTTCCTCGCCGTGACGAAGCCTGATACGTCGCGCTACCGTGTGGAAGTGTGCATAGCCGGCAAGCGACGCCCATGGGTCGCCGCCGGTGGCGGGGGCGCCTGCGCCGGTCGCCGCGAGCGCGGCGGCGGCGATGGTCTCGTCGCTTGGCGGGGGCCGGGCGACCAGCTCATCCTGATGCCGGCCGATCAGCCCGGTGTCGACGTCGCCGGCCGCGAAATCGGCATCGGCCGCGAGCGCGGCGAGAAAGGCGGTGTTGACCGTCGAGCCGGCCACTTCGGTCTCAGCCAGCGCCTTGCGCAGCGCCGCAAGCGCTGCGGCCCGGTCCTTGCCGTGCACCACCAGCTTGGCGATCATCGGATCGGAGAAGGGCGAGATCTGATCTCCCGCGCGCACGCCGGTCTCGATCCGCATGGCGGCATGCTCTGGTGCGGTTTGCGGGAATTTCAGGTGGTGCAGCGTGCCCGTCGCTGGCAGGAATCCTCTGGTGGCGTCCTCGGCATAGATGCGCGCCTCGAAGGCATGGCCAGCGAGCTGGAGTTCGCCTTGCGTCTTCGGCAGTTTCTCGCCCGCCGCGACCCGCAGCTGCCATTCGACCAGATCGATGCCGGTCACCATTTCGGTAACCGGATGTTCGACCTGCAGGCGCGTGTTCATCTCCATGAACCAGAAGCGGTCGGCCTTCAGCCCCTGCGAGGCGTCGACGATGAATTCGATCGTGCCGGCGCCTGAATAGCTGATCGCCTTGGCGGCCTTCACCGCGGCCTCGGTCATCGCCTTGCGCAGCACCGGCGTCATGCCTGGGGCAGGCGCTTCCTCGATCACTTTCTGGTGGCGGCGCTGCGCCGAGCAGTCACGCTCGAAGAGATGCACGGCATTGCCGAAATTGTCGCCGAACACCTGCACTTCGATGTGGCGCGGCTTGTCGACGTATTTTTCCACCAGCACGCGGTCGTCACCGAACGCCGCCTTTGCCTCACGCCGCGCACCGGACAGCGCCTCGGAGAAATCGTCCGGGTGGTCGACGCGGCGCATGCCCTTGCCGCCGCCGCCGGCGCGCGCCTTGATCAGCACGGGATAGCCGATCTCGCGCGCCTTGGAGGCCAGGAGCACGATCTCCTGCGCTTCGCCGTGATAGCCAGGCACCACCGGCACGCCGGCCTTCTCCATCAGGCGCTTGGCCGCGTCCTTCAGCCCCATGGCGCGGATCGAAGCCGCCGACGGGCCGATGAAGACGAGCCCCGCCGCCGTCACCTGATCGACGAACTCGGGATTCTCCGAGAGAAAGCCGTAGCCGGGATGGATGGCCTCGGCACCGGTGGCGAGTGCTGCCGCGACGATCCTGTCGCCGCGCAGATAGCTTTCGCCGACCGGCGAGGGTCCGATATGGACCGCCTCGTCGGCCATCCCGACATGCAGGGCCTTCGCATCCGCATCCGAATAGACGGCGACGGTGCGCAGGCCCAACCTTCGTGCCGTGCGGATGACGCGACAGGCGATCTCGCCGCGATTGGCGATCAGGATCTTGCCGAACATGGAGCCCCCCGGTTTTGCCTCGGTCGGCGCCAGTCGGGCGAGCGTCGGCCTACTTCGAAGCTGCGATTTCGCAGCCGCCGCTCGCGGTCTTGACCCTCCACCTCTTCAAGCCCGCCTGGCAGGATCGTAGCGCCCGCTCTTCCGCGGCCTTTTGCGACGGAGCGTTCAGTCCCGAGCCGCAGATGATGTAGAGGTCGACGACGCGCGAATAGAAGGTCGTTGCATAGGCCGAATGGCCACTTGCAGCCACATAGTCCTTGTAGGCCCTGGTGCATTCGTCCTTCGCGCTGCCCGGCAAATACGGAGTGAATCGTTTGTCGCCGACCTTCCCGGCCAGCGATTGCGCCGCGCCGGCTCCGGCCGCAGCGCATATAAGCAATCCCGCAAGTATCGAAACAGTCGTCCGTCGAAGATAATTCGGCTTCATTTTCACCCCATGCCCATAGCAAAATGCAGGGTGAGCAGTAGCGTCTATTTTTCGGTGCGGCTAGTCCGAAATCGAGAAGTCCTATTTGAAACTGTAAATCGTCCCTGCCGCTCATAAAGTTCTGTCTCCGCCAAGAGCAGCAACGGTCTCTCGGTATAGTTCCGCCATTTGCTCATCAAAGCAGCAAAAAGTGACGGTTTCCGGTACCGCGGTCTGGCTCAGGAAGGCATCTACGGTGCCGACAGCAATCTCGGTCGCTTCATCCTTCGGGTAGCCATAGATGCCAGTCGAGATCGCCGGAAACGCAATCGTGCGGCATTGCCTCCCGGCGGCAATTTCGAGCGAACGCCGGTAGCAGGAGGCGAGCAGGTCGGCCTCGCCCTTGCCGCCGCCCTGCCAGACCGGCCCGACCGTGTGGATGACGTAGCGCGTCGGCAGCCGGTAGCCCTTGGTCAGCTTGGCATCGCCGGTCTTGCAGCCGTTGAGGGTCCGGCATTCCGCCAGGAGTTCGGGCCCGGCCGCGCGATGGATGGCGCCGTCGACGCCGCCGCCGCCGAGCAACGACGAGTTGGCGGCGTTGACGATGGCATCAACCGCCAGCTTCGTGATGTCGCCGGTATGAATGCGGATCCTTTGTCCGGTTTCGTTCATCTCACATCCTGAACACGCCGAAGCGCGTCTCCTCGATCCCGGCATTGAGCGCGGCGGAAAGGCTGAGCGCCAGCACCTCGCGCGCCTTCGCCGGATCGATGATGCCGTCGTCCCACAGCCTCGCCGAGGAATAGAGCGGGTGGCCCTCATGCTCGTATTTCATCAGGATCGGCTTCCTGAATTTGGCTTCCTCCTCGGCGCTCCATTCACCGCCCTTGCGTTCGATACCCTCACGCTTGACCATCGCCAGCACCGTTGCCGCCTGCTCGCCGCCCATCACCGAAATGCGCGCATTCGGCCACATCCACAGGAAGCGGGGCGAATAGGCCCGCCCGCACATGCCGTAATTGCCGGCGCCGAACGAACCGCCGATGATCATCGTCACCTTCGGCACCTTGGCGGTGGCGACCGCCATCACCAGCTTGGCGCCATCCTTGGCGATGCCGCCGGCTTCGTACTTCTTGCCCACCATGAAGCCGGTGATGTTCTGCAGGAAGACCAGCGGAATGCCGCGCTGGCAGCAGAGCTCGATGAAATGCGCGCCCTTCAGCGCGCTTTCCGAGAACAGCACGCCGTTGTTGCCGAGGATGCCGACCGGCATGCCGTGCAGATGGGCAAAGCCGGTCACCAAGGTGGTGCCGTAATTCTGCTTGAACTCGTCGAACTCCGAGCCGTCGACGATGCGCGCGATCACCTCGCGCACGTCATAGGGCTGGCGCAGGTCCGTCGGCACGATGCCGTAGAGTTCATGCGGGTCATGAAGCGGCGGATTCGGTTTCTGTAAGTTCAGACTTACCGCCTTGTTCCGATTGAGATTCCTGATGATGCGCCGGCATATGGCCAGCGCATGTTCGTCATCCATCGCATAGTGGTCGGCGACACCCGAAAGCCTGGTGTGCACGTCGGCGCCGCCGAGTTCCTCGGCGCTGACATCCTCGCCGGTCGCGGCTTTCACCAGCGGCGGGCCGCCGAGGAAGATGGTCGCCTGGTTGCGGACCATGATGGTTTCGTCCGACATTGCCGGCACATAGGCGCCGCCAGCCGTGCAGGAACCCATGACGCAGGCGATCTGCGGGATGCCGGCCGCTGACATGTTGGCCTGGTTGTAGAAGATGCGGCCAAAATGCTCGCGGTCGGGAAACACCTCGTCCTGGTTGGGCAGATTGGCGCCGCCGCTATCGACCAGATAAACGCAAGGCAGGTTGTTCTGCAGCGCGATCTCCTGCGCGCGCAGGTGCTTCTTCACCGTCAGCGGATAGTAGGTGCCGCCCTTCACAGTGGCGTCGTTGACGACGACCATCAACTCCGTGCCCTCGACGCGGCCGATGCCGATGATGATGCCAGCGGCGGGAATGTCCTCGCCATACATCGAC
>NZ_RZOI01000408.1:0-5453 GCF_004022645.1 Mesorhizobium sp. M4A.F.Ca.ET.020.02.1.1
GACAGCGATAGAGGCGAAGGGCGTCACGCTTGCAGTGCTGCCGCCGGCCGAGCGCATTTCGGTGCGCGCGCCGGAGGCTTCGCTGACCGCGCTTTCGAAGGCGCTCGGCGTGAGCTTGCCGGCAAAGCCGAAGACCTCGGCGGCCAAGGCAGGGCGCACGGCGCTCTGGCTCGGGCCGGACGAATGGCTGGTGATCGACGAGGCGGGCAAGGATCCGCTCGCCGACTGCGCCAAGGTGACGGCGCTGCATTCGGCGGTCGGCATCTCGCATCGCAACGTCGCCTTTTCCGTCACCGGCCCGGCTGCCGCCGTGACCGTCAACTCCGGCTGCCCGCAAGATCTCTCTCTTGACGCGTTCCCGGTCGGCGCGGCTTCGCGCACCATCCTCGGCAAGGCCGAGATCGTGCTGCTGCGCACGGCGGCGGACGCCTTCCGGGTCGAATGCTGGCGTTCGTTCTCGGACTATGTCTTTACTCTGCTGTCGGAAGCGGCGAGCGACGCGGCGAACTGAGCCATAGGAACCATCGACGCGCCGATCCGTTTTGCGGCAGCGTGTCGAGGGAGAATGCCGATGCCGTCGAAATCCGCGCCGAGGCCGCCCAGGAAGACGGCGGCAGTCCGCTCGCTCGAGCACGAACGAACACACGAGGTCGAGGAAGAGGAACTCGAGGAAGGTCTCGAGGACACGTTCCCGGCCAGCGATCCGGTGTCGATCACCTCGACCTCCATTCCGGGCGGCCCCGCAAGACCCGGCAAGGCCAAGACGGTGCCGGGGCGCAAGCCACGCAAGTAATCGATCCAGCAAAAAAGGGCGGTCAGGATATCCTGCCGCCCTTTGAGTATTTCGTGGCGTTCGAACCGCCTTAGAACGTGCTGGGAACGATCCACGGATCGATTTCGATGCCCAGACGCTGGCCCTTGGCGGCGTCGGTCTTGGTCGTCGCGCCGGTCTTTTCGACGGAGCCGGTCGTGCCGCAATCGAGCTTCACATTGGCGTTGGTCTGGATGCAAGCCGCGGCAGGAGCCTGCTTGGCCTGATGGCTGGTGCCGGCGAAAGCGGCGCCCGAGAAGGCCAGGACGGCGGCGATAGCGAGGATTGTCTTTTTCATCATCTTTCTCCGGTCAATCTTTTTCGTACATGTACGATACGGCGTACATATACGTCCGGCGGAGTGCGAGTTCAAGTGAGAAATCGTACATGTACGGTCAAATTTTCTGAAAATACGAAAATGTCGCACGGCGCGACGCCCGGCCAGATCGGACTGTAAAAACCGGGGGTTCGCTTCTGCGCAATTCCGGCCCAAAACCGCTGGGCGGAATTGCTCCAGTCAGCAGTTGACTGGCGTTTCGGTCAGTGGCGGCACGTTCTGCGTCGAAAGCGAGGCAAGCGTGAAATCGCACATCCGCTTCACGAAAGCCTGCGGGTCGCCGAACGGATAGAAGGGGAAGGTGATCAAGAGCGAGATCGTGCCGTGGCCGACCGCCCAGAGCATGGTGGCGATGGCGCGCGGGTCGCCCTTGAGCTTGCCGGCGGCGACACAGGCCTCGACCCTGCTGATCAGCACTTTCATCGCCGGATTACCCTCTTCCATGTCCTCGTAGCTGCGGCCTTCCGGCAGCCGCGTCTTCTCGGTCATGAAGACAGTGCGGTATTCGTTGGGATTGCCGAGGCCGAAGGCGGCGTATTCGGTCATCACCGCCTGCAGGGCCTCGATCGGATCGTCGGCGGGGTGCGCCTCGATCCGCCGCGCCAGCGTCTCGAAGGCGTCCTCGGCCAGCGCGAACAGGATGTCCTGCTTGTCGGCGAAGTAGGAATAGACCGACATCGGCGCGTAGCCGACCCGCTTGGCCAGCTTGCGGATGGTCAGGCCCTCATAGCCTTCTTCCTGAACGAGCTTGTGGGCCGCTTCGACCAGTTCGGAGCGCAGCTCTGCTTTCTGTTTTTCGCGGCGTGTCTGGACGCTCAACGGCAAGGTTTGCCTGCCTTCGTTGGTTGGTTGCCTTGTTAAATTATATACGCTGTACGGAAACGAACAAGTGCGTGGCAGGTTCCCCAACGTCCGCGCTAACTCCTTGTTCCAACGCAATTCCGGACGGAAAGCGCACACCTTCTGCTCTAGATGGCGCCGATGCCGCCGTCGAGCGCCAGCGCATGGCCGGTCATGAAGGAGTTGGCGGGATCGGCAAGAAACAATATCCCCGTGGTGATCTCTTCAACCTCGCCGACCCGCTTCATCGGCACGCCACGCGTGAGTTCGGCAATCGCCTCGGCTTCCGGGGAGCCGCTGGCGCGGACGAAGCCGTCCACCATCGCTGTCCTGGTATGCGCGGGACAGACTGCGTTGATGCGCACGCCCTTGGTGGCATATTCGGCCGCCGCAGACTTCGTCAGCCCGACGACGCCATGCTTGGCGGCGGCATATACCGACAGCTTCGGCGCGCCGCCAAGCCCGGCGACCGAGGCGACATTGACGATCGCGCCGCCCTTGCCGCTTGCCTTGAACTGCCGTTCCATCTGCGGGATCTGGTGCTTCATGGCGTAGAAGACGCCGAGCAGGTCGACCTCCAGCACCCGGCGCGCCTCGTCCGAGGCCACCTGCGGCAGGCGCACGAAAGCATGGACGATGCCGGCATTGTTGACGGCGATGTCCAGCCGGCCGTACTTCTCCACCGCCAGCGCGACGAGATCCTCGGAGAGTTTCTCGTCAGCGATGTTGCCGGCAAGGATTGCCGTCTCGGCATCAAGCGTCGCGGCGAAATCGCCGAGCGCAGCCTCGTCGAGATCCGATAGGACCAGCCGCGCACCTTCGGCGGCGAAGGCGTTTGCCGCGCCGCGGCCGAGGCCGCCGGTCGCACCGGTGATCAGCACCGTCGCTCCATCGAAACGGCCCATCGCTCAGCTCTCCCATTGTCAAATCTTGTTGTAGATCAGGTCCACGGCGAGCGCGGCGAGCAGTTTTACCGCCTCGCCATAGGTTTTGGCCTTTTCCGGATTGGAGGCGTTGCCGTCCAGCGCGCGCCGATAGACGCCCTGGCAGATCGCCGCCAGGCGGAAGAAGGAGAAGGCGAGGAAGAAACTCCAGTTGTCGATGCCGGTAAGCCCGCGCCGCAGGCAATACGCCTCGACATAGGCTTCTTCGGACGGCAGGCCGAGGGCTGCGCGGTCGACGCCGCCGAGGCCGCGAAAGCCCGATGAATGCGGCAGCCGCCATTGCATGCATTGATAGGCGATGTCGGCGAAGGGGTGGCCGAGCGTCGACAGTTCCCAGTCGAGCACCGCGATCACTTTCGGCTCGCTGGCTGCGAAGATCATGTTGTCCAGCCGGTAGTCGCCATGCACCAGCGAGACGCGGCCATCCTCGGCCGGCATGTGCGTCTCCAGCCAGGCGATCAGCCGATCCATGTCCGGAATGGTTCCGGTTTCGGAGGCGCGGTACTGGCTGGTCCAGCGGGCGAACTGGCGCTCGAAATAGTTGCCGGGCTTGCCGAAATCGCCAAGGCCGACGGCTTCGACATCGACGTCGTGCAGGGCGGCGAGCGTCGCGTTCATGGCGTCGTAGATGGCGGCATGATCCTCGTTCCCGGATGCCTCCGGCAGCGACGGGTCCCAAAAGATGCGGCCGTCGAGGAACTCCATGACGTAGAACATGCGGCCGATGGGCGAGTCCTCGTCGGACAGGTGCAGCATGCGCGGCACCGGCACGGCGGTGGCGGCAAGCGCCTTCATCACCCGGAACTCGCGATCGACCTGATGCGCGGATTTCAGCAACTGGCCCGGCGGCTTGGCGCGCAGCACGTAGCGGCCGCTTGCCGCGGTCAAAAGATAGGTCGGGTTCGATTGTCCCGATTTGAACTTCTCGGTCGCGGAAAGCCCGCCAAAACCCGGGATATGCGCCTCGAGATAGGGCGCAAGCGCCGTCTGATCGAGCGCGTTCAGGTCGTTCATGCGGTCTCGGGCTGGCGCTCGATCAATGTCAGGGTCAGCCAGCGCGCGGTCAGCGCCGGCTTCTTCGAGCCCTCGATCTCGATGGTCACGTCATGCGCCGTCTGCACCCAGCCCGAGGGCCTGACCTTGACGTCGGCGAGCACGAAACGGGTGCGGATGCGCGCGCCGGTCTTTACCGGCGCCAAAAAGCGCAGCGAATCGAAGCCGTGGTTGACGCCCATCTTGCTGTTTTCGAGCGGCGGCATGGTCTCGAAAGTCATCGCCGAGAGCAGCGACAGCGACAGGAAGCCATGCGCGATGGTGCCGCCGAACGGCGTCTCACGGCTGGCGCGTTCCGGATCGCAGTGGATGAACTGGTGGTCGTCGGTGGCGTCGGCGAACTGATCGATCATGCGCTGCGTGACCACGCGCCAGGGCGACACGCCGACTTCCTTGCCGACGCTGGCCAGAAGCACATCGAGACTGATCGGTTCCACGCTGATGTCCTCCACTTCACCCCGCCGGCGTTCCGGTCGGACATTCATTCCTTGAACAGGGTCAGCCCATGCTGCACCGACTGGCCGCCGTCGATCGGCAGGATGGCGCCGGTGACATAGCTGCCCGCACGGCTGCACAAATAGAGCGTTGCGCCGGCAATGTCATCCGGCATGCCGATGCGGCCGATCGGAACATGGCCGCCGACATGTTTCGCCTGTTCCTCGGTTCCGGTGGCAAAGGCGGTCATCCGGCTCTGAAAGGGACCGGGGGCGAAGGCGTTGACGGTGATGCGGCGGGCGGCGAACTCGATCGCCAGCGTGCGCGTCAGGTGATGAACCGCGGCCTTGGAGGCGGTGTAGGAATAGGCATCGTCGGCCAATGGCTGGGTGCCCATCACCGAGCCCAGATTGATCACCCGGGCTGGATCCGCCTCGCTGGCGGCGGCGTCGAGCAACGGCAGCAGTTCACGCGTCAGATGGAAGACACCGGTGACGTTGACGCCGAACACCTTGGCCCAGGCGTGGTAGGGGAACTCTTCCAGCGGCGCCCCCCAGGAGATGCCGGCATTGTTGACCAGAATGTGCAGCTGCTCCGTCCGCGCCTTTACCTCGGCGACGAGCGCGGCGATGCCGGCCTCGCTGGAAACGTCGCCGGCAAAGCCCTCGGCATGCCCCGGGCCGCCGAGGGCGTTGATTTCGCTCGCGACCTTGATGCAGTCCTCGCCCTTGCGGGAGGCGATCATGACACTGGCGCCGGCGCTGACCAGGGCGGTCGCCGCCATGCGGCCGATGCCGGTCGCGGCACCCGTGACCAGCGCGATCTTGCCGGCGACCGAGAACAGCTCGTCCAGATAGCTCATGGCGCTCCTCCGCAATCTCGCCGCAGGCCGAGGCCAGGGGACTCGCCCATGGACTCGCGTTGACAAGGCTAGCCGAAGTACGGTCATCCTTGCCACGGGTAAAGATGCATCCCCGAAAGGACCGGAAGCGATGGCGGACATGAACCTCGGCATGACCGAGCGGCTGAAGCC
>NZ_RZOI01000409.1:0-5452 GCF_004022645.1 Mesorhizobium sp. M4A.F.Ca.ET.020.02.1.1
ATCCTGCGCTCGGTGCCGTGGCGCGCCGGCAAGGCGCTGATGCTGGTGGTGCGCCGCTCCGGCGAGGAGGGCGCGGCGCCCGCGCATTTCAGCGCCGCCAATGACGAGCCCACCCAGCAGCCCGACACTTCCGAGCTGAAGAGCCGCATCGCCGAAATGCGCACCATCATCGACACCGCCACCGACGGCGTGGTGCTGATCGGCCGCGACGGCAACATCCGCTCGATCAGCCGGCCGGCGGAAGCGCTGTTCGGCTTCGACAGCGACGAGGTCGCCGGCAAGCCATTCGCCTCGCTGTTCGCCATCGAGAGCCAGCGCGCGGCGCGCGATTATCTTGGCGGGTTGTCCGAACCCGGCGTGGCGAGCGTGCTCAATGACGGCCGCGAGGTAATCGGGCGCGAGTCGCAGGGACGGTTCATTCCGCTGTTCATGACCATCGGCCGGCTGCCCGGCGACAGCGGCTTCTGCGCCGTCGTGCGCGACATCACGCAGTGGAAGCGGGCCGAGGAAGACCTTACCCAGGCGCGCGCCGTGGCCGAGCGCGCCTCCTCGCAGAAGACGGATTTCCTGGCCCGCATCAGCCACGAGATCCGCACGCCGCTCAACGCCATCATCGGCTTCTCGGAACTGATGGTGGACGAGAAGTTCGGTCCTGTCGCCAACGATCGCTACCGCGACTATCTGCGCGATATCAACCGGTCGGGCAACCATGTGCTCGACCTCGTCAACGACCTGCTCGACATCTCCAAGATCGAGGCCGGCCAGCAGGAGATGGATTACGAGGCGGTGTCGCTCAACGACACGTTGGCCGAAACGGTGGCAATGATGCAGCCTCAGGCCAATCGCGAGCGCGTCATCATCCGTTCCAGCTTCGCCTCGCGGCTGCCGGAAGTGGTGGCCGACCTCAGAAGCGTGCGCCAGATCGCGCTCAACATCCTGTCGAACGCCATCCGCTACACGCAGGCCGGCGGCCAGGTGATCGTGTCCACCGCTTACGAGACCTCCGGCGACGTCGTCATGCGGGTGCGCGACACCGGCATCGGCATGAGCCAGGCCGAGATCGAGCAGGCGCTGAAGCCGTTCAAGCAGATCAATGCGCTGAAGCGCGGACGCGGTGACGGCACCGGGCTTGGGCTGCCGCTGACCAAGGCCATGGTGGAAGCGAACCGGGCGCGGTTCAGCATCACCTCGACGCCCGGCGAAGGCACGCTGGTGGAAGTCGCCTTCCCATCGACCCGGGTGCTGGCCGAATAGCGCACTGCGGGAAAAAGAAAAGGCGTCCAACGGGACGCCTTAAGGATGGGATTGCTGTCACAACGGGGGCTTGAGCGAATCTGAACCTCAGGGGACGAGGAACGGGATTTCTCCCTCAAGTTACGTGCGACTATCGGCGCCGTCCCTTAACAAGTTCTTACCGGGCCGCCAAAAAATTTACGAATGTGTACCACTCGTGAAATCTAGGTAAATTCGGCCGACATTTTTCGTTAACCATGCCAGGGCAGTTCAGTCGGCGAGCTGCGGCAGATTGCGGAACAGTTCCAGCGCTTCCGGATTGGCCAGCGCCTCCTTGTTCTTGATGGCGCGGCCGTGGACGACGTCGCGCACCGCGAGCTCGGTGATCTTGCCCGATTTGGTGCGGGGAATGTCGGTGACCGCGACGATCTTGGCCGGCACATGGCGCGGGCTGGCGCCAGTGCGGATCTTGGCGCGGATGCGCTTTTCCAGATCCTCGTCGAGCTTCACGCCGGCGGCCAGCCGCACGAACAGCACGACGCGCACGTCATTGTCGAAATCCTGGCCGATGCACAGCGCCTCGAGGATCTCCGGCATCTGCTCGACCTGATTGTAGATCTCGGCCGTGCCGATCCTGACCCCGCCCGGATTGAGCGTCGCGTCGGAGCGGCCATGGATGATCATGCCGCCATGCGCCGTCCATTCGGCGAAATCGCCATGGCACCAGACATTGTCGAAGCGCTCGAAATAGGCGGCCCTGTATTTCTTGTCCTCCGGGTCGTTCCAGAAGCCG
The DNA here is from genome assembly GCF_004022645.1 of Mesorhizobium sp. M4A.F.Ca.ET.020.02.1.1. NCBI lineage: Bacteria > Pseudomonadati > Pseudomonadota > Alphaproteobacteria > Hyphomicrobiales > Phyllobacteriaceae > Mesorhizobium > Mesorhizobium sp. M4A.F.Ca.ET.020.02.1.1. The sequence continues at coordinate 2,027 of NZ_RZOI01000409.1, forward strand.
ATCGGCATCGCCGGAAAGGCCTTGGCGCAGACCAGTTCGCCCTTTTCCTGCCTGACCGGCCTGCCGTCGTCGTTCCAGACATCGACGGCAAGGCCGAGCCCGGGCCCCTGGATCTCGCCGCTCCATACCGGCTCGATCGGCACGCCGAGCACGAAGCAGGAAACGATGTCGGTGCCGCCGGAGATCGAGGCCAGGTGCACATCCGTCTTGATGCCGTCGTAGACGAAGCGGAAATCCTCCGGCGACAACGGTGAACCGGTCGACGAGATGGTGCGCACGCTCGAGAGATCGTGCGTGCCGATCGGCTTGAGGCCGGCCTTACGCACGGAATCGATGAACTTCGCCGAGGTGCCGAAATAGGTCATCTTCTCGGCGTCGGCAAAATCGAACAGCGCATTGCCGTCCGGATAGAAGGGCGAGCCATCATAGAGCAGCAGGGTCGCGCCCGAGGCGAGGCCGGAGACCAGCCAGTTCCACATCATCCAGCCGCAGGTGGTGAAGTAGAACAGGCGGTCGCCATCGAGCAGGCCGGCATGAAGGCGCTGTTCCTTGACATGCTGGATCAGCGTGCCGCCGGCCGAATGGACGATGCACTTCGGAATGCCGGTCGTGCCGGAGGAGAACAGGATGTAGAGCGGGTGCGCGAACGGCAGCCGTTCGAAGCTTACGGGCTTCGCGACGAAGGACGACAAGGCCGCCTCCAGGGCGTCCGCCTTGTCGATGGTCGCGGCGACGTCGGCCGAGGTGCCGAGATAGTCGACGATCAGCACCTTGCGGACGCTCGCAAGCCTGGCCGCCACCGCCCTGACCTTGTCGGCGACTTCGATCGCCTTGCCGTTATACCAGTAACCGTCAGGCGCGATGAAGACCACCGGCTCGATCTGGCCGAAACGGTCGAGAACGCCCTGCTCGCCGAAATCCGGCGAACAGGACGACCAGACGGCGCCGATCGAAGCGGCGGCGAGCATGGCGGCGACGGTCTCCGGCATGTTGGGCATCATTGCCGCGATGCGGTCGCCCTTCTTCACCTTCAGCGACAGGAAGAGCTGCTGCAGGCGCGACGTCAGCGCATTGAGTTCGTTCCACGACAGCCGCCGCTCGACCTTGTCCTCGCCGCGAAAAACGATCGCATCGCCGGAGCCGGTTTTCTTCAGCAGGTTCTCGGCGAAGTTCAGCCTGGCGTCGGGAAAGAAGGCGGCGCCCGGCATCCTGTCGCCGTCGACCAGCACGCGTTCGCCCTTGTCGCCGACGACACCGCAAAAATCCCAGGCTAGGCCCCAGAACGCCTCGCGCTCGTCGATCGACCAGCGGTGGAGCTCGGCATAGGAGGAAAAGGCCGTACCCGTCTTGGCCGCCGCGGCCTTCATGAAGGCGGTCATGGGCGCCGCGTCGATCTGGTCTTGCGTCGGCGTCCACAAGGCGGTGTCGGCGGCCATGCTCGTTCCTCCCAAAAACGCGACGCGTTCGCGGCAGTTAAGCCCAACGCCGCGTACGTCGTTGTCCCAAAACCGGCGTGTAATTTCCGGCGACGGCCGGTGGCACCGCTTATGCATACCGCAGCGCAGCAGAGCAAGATTTTGTTCGGCCGGCGGCTTCAGATGTGCGCAAATGCCATCGCCGGGCCATAAAGACTTGAAATGCGTCGGCGCTGGGGTACATCCGTCGGACGATTTGTCGGCAATGGAAGCATATAGGGCGATATGCCATCATCTTTGATCCGGCGCGGAGCATGGGCGATCGGCTTTGCCGTGCTCGTCATCGCGCTGGTCGTCGCCGCGCTGCCGCTGATCGCCTCGACCCGCATCGTGCGCGACCGCATCGCCTGGGAAATGAGCGCCTGGAGCGGTTTCAGGGTTACTATCGATGGCTCGCCGCGCATCGAGGTCTGGCCCACCTTCCGCGCCATCCTGACCGACGTGACGCTTTCGCAATGGACCGAGACCGACGCGCCGCCGGTGATCGAGGCCGAACGGGTAGAGGTCGATCTTTCGGCCATGGCCGCCTTGCAAGGCGACGTCGTGTTCTCGACGGCGCGGCTGGTGCGGCCGACGATCAGGGTCCAGCGCACCGCCAGAGGCTTCTTCCTGCCGGCCATCCCGACCGGCGGCCGCATCACGCGCTCGATCGACACCGCGCGAGGCCTCGTCACCGCCAACCCGCAAAAGCCCGATCTCGGCAAATTGCCCTCGGACCCGTTCGGCACGGTGGAACTCAGGGACGGCCGCGTGGTGGCTTCGCTCGGCGGCAAGGACCAGGAAATCCTGAGCAGCCTGACCGGGCAGGCGAACTGGGCGGCGATGAACAGCAACGCGACGCTGACGGCGACCGGCATCTGGCGCGGCGAAAGCGTCGCCGTCGACTTCGCGTCGCCCAAGCCGCTGGTACTGTTCGCGGGGGGCGCTGCTCCGCTCACGCTCTCCGTCAAGGCGGCACCTGCTACCTTCTCCTTCGAAGGCGTAGCCTCGATGTCGGACAACGCCTATTTCGACGGCCAGGCGAAATTCGCCGCGCCCTCGCTGCGGCGCGCGCTGGAGTGGTCGCAGGCCGGCATCGCGCCCGGAGCCGCGATCGGCTCGGTCTCGGTCGCCAGCAAGGTGACGGCGGCCGCCGGCCGGGTGAAGTTCGAAAACACCACTGTGGCGCTCGACAACAATCCGGGGATGGGAGCGCTTGACTTCTCCTTCGGCGAAGCACTGCCGGTCATCTCCGGCACACTCGCCTTCGACACGCTCGACCTCCGATCGTTCCTCTCGGCCTTCACGCCGCTGGCGCCAACCGGCGAAGCGGGTCCCGGCGAGATCGACACCAGCTTCGCCGACAAGATCAATCTCGACCTCCGCGTGTCGGCGGCGCATGCCACGGCAGGACCGGTCCAGCTTGCCGACGTCGCCGCTACGGCGCAGGTCAAGAACGGACTTGCCGTCTTCGACATTTCCGACGCCTCTGCCTTCGGCGGCAACATCCAGAGCAGCCTGCGCTTCGACCGCAAGCTCGAAGGCACGCAGGTCGAGATCCGACTTCTCGCCTCCGACGTCGATGGCGGCGCCTTCGCCACGGCGGCAGGGATGACGAGACTGGTGCCTGTCGGGACGGCAACCGTCTCGGTCATCCTCAAGGGGCCGGGCAAATCCTGGAACTCCATCTTCGAAAACGCCGATGGCTCTGTCTCGGCAACCGTCGGGCCGGGCGCGCTCACCGGGCTCAACCTGCCGGCCTTCCTCAAGCGCACCGACCAGGGCGGCTTCTTCGCGCTCGACGACGTCGCCGACGGAACGCTGCCGATCGACGGGGCCGAGATCAAGGCGAGCATCTCCAAGGGTGTGGCGCGACTCGACAAGGCCGAAGCCAATTCGGCGAAATCCAAGATCTGGCTGTCCGGCATCGCCTCCTATGCCGGACGCGGGCTGGCGCTGTCCGGCATAGGAG
>NZ_RZOI01000040.1:0-18488 GCF_004022645.1 Mesorhizobium sp. M4A.F.Ca.ET.020.02.1.1
CCACTCCGGCTGGCACCGTCATCCACACCGGCGACTGGAAGATCGATCCGGAGCCGACGATCGGGCCGAAGACCGACGAGGCGCGCTTCCGCGCCTATGGCGACAAGGGCGTGCTGGCGCTGGTCTGCGATTCGACCAATGCGCTGCGGGAAGGGGAATCGCCTTCGGAAGTGGCGGTCGGCGAGGGGCTGAAGGGCGTCATCCAGAGCGCCAAGGGCCGCGTCGCCGTCACCACCTTCTCCTCCAATGTCGGCCGCATCGTTTCCATCGCCAGGGCGGCGCGCGACGCCGGCCGCCAGTGTCTGGTGCTCGGCCGTTCGCTGAAGCGCGTCATCGATGTCGCCGGCGAGCTCGGCTACATGGACGGGCTGCCGGAGTTCATCGCCGAGGAGGATTACGGCTTCATCCCGCGCGAGAACCTGGTCATCATCTGCACCGGCAGCCAGGGCGAGCCGCTGGCGGCACTTGCCAAGCTGTCGCGCGACGAGATGAAATCGGTGTCGCTGACGGCCGGCGACACCGTGGTGTTTTCCTCGCGCACCATCCCCGGCAACGAGAAGGCGATCCTCGAGATCAAGAACCGGCTGATCGACCTCGGCATGAAGATCGTCGAGGACGGCGATGCGCTGGTGCACGTCTCCGGCCATCCGCGCCGCAGCGAATTGCGCAAGATGTATGAATGGGTGCGGCCGCAGATCGGCGTGCCGGTGCATGGCGAGGCGGCGCATCTGGTGGCGCAAGGGTCGCTGATGTCGATGTCCGGCATCGGCCAGGTGGCGCAGGTGCGCGACGGCGACATGCTGAGGCTCTATCCGGGCGCCGCGACCATTGTCGACCAGGTGCCGTTCGGCCGCGTCTACAAGGACGGCCGGCTGATCGGCACCGACCAGGCGATGGGCATCCGCGACCGGCGCAAGCTGTCCTTTGCCGGTCATGTCGCCGTCAATGTCGTGCTCGACGACAAATATGAGCTTGCCGGCGATCCCGACCTGGTGGCGATCGGCGTCGCCGAGGCGGACGCAAGCGGCGAGACGCTGGAGGACCTGATGCTCGATGCGGCAATCGGCGCCGTGGACTCGATCCCCCGTCAGCGCCGAAAAGACCTCGACCTGGTGCAGGAGGCGGTGCGCCGCGCGGTGCGCGGTGCCGCCAACGAAGCCTGGGGCAAGAAGCCGCTGGTGACGGTGTTCGTCACGCGGTGACGAACAAGGGAATAGGGGAGTACGGCAGTAGGGGAATAGGGAAGAATAAGCAGTCTGTATTTGTTCAGACTCGTTTCCCTACTCCCATACTGCCCTACTCCCTTACTCCCCTAAAGCGGAGCGCTTTATGCTCGGACGCCTGAACCATGTCGCGCTTGCCGTGCCGGATCTGGCCGCGGCAATGGCGGCCTATCGCGACACGCTCGGCGCGCTCAGCCGCGCGCCGCAGGCGCTGCCGGAACATGGCGTGACCGTGGTGTTCGTCGATGTCGGCAACACCAAGATCGAATTGCTGGAACCGTTGGGCGAGAACTCGCCGATCACAGCGTTCCTGGAGAAGAACCCCTCGGGCGGCATGCACCATGTGTGCTATGAGGTGGATGACATCGTGGCCGCGCGCGACCGGCTCAAGGCCAGCGGCGCGCGCGTGCTGGGTGACGGCAGCCCGAAGATCGGCGCGCATGGCAAGCCGGTGCTGTTCCTGCATCCCAAGGATTTCTTCGGCACGCTGGTCGAACTGGAGCAATCATGAGCTGGGTCTCGTTCATCGCGCTGTTCTTCGCCACCTGGTGGGTGGTGCTGTTTGCCGTCCTGCCGTTCAGCCTCAGAACCCAGGATGAGGACAAGGATGTGACACTGGGCACCGTTCCCAGCGCGCCGCGCGGACCGCATATGCTGCGTGCGGCGTTCCGGACGACGATCGCCACGCTGGTTCTTCTCGGCATCTTTTACGGCATCACGCGGGGGCTTGGCCTCGGCATCGACGACATCCTGCACATCGTGCCGGACTTCAACCAGACGCCGAAGAATTAACGACGCAGTCGACCCAAAGTCATCCCATTGCTTGCGACTCGCTTCAGCCGGAAATCCGATAGCCGGCTGTCGAACTCTCGTTGAGATGACGTTAGGTGAAGCAGTTTGGCAACCTGCCAGACTAAGCAGATGATTGCACAAAAAAAATGCAAGGCACGAGGCCTTGCAATTTAAACGCGTCCGATCTGTTTCCGGTGTCCGGCGGCAGCGAGTGACCGCGCCTAGATCGCATCCTCCCAAGACTTTGACCGCGTAGGAGAGCAGATTATTTTCCGCCCTCTCGGTTATCGGGGCACACTAGCCTAAGGCAGATGAAATTGTCACGAAGAATTTTGCCCGCAAACGGGCAATATCGTGCTGCACTGCACAATAGTACGGCAGGCCTTGCTTGTGAAACGATCAACCGGGCGGTTGCGGCACTTCGGGCGCTCGCTCGGGTTTCCAATCCGCCATGAAATGGCTATGAAGCCGGGGCAAGCAGCCCATGCCGCGCCGATTCCGGCGAGGCCATCCTCTCTCACGGACCAGTCCATGCGTTTGTCGCGCTATTTCCTGCCCATTCTCAAAGAAAATCCGCGCGAGGCCGAGATCGTCTCGCACCGGCTGATGCTGCGCGCCGGCATGATCCGCCAGCAGGGACAGGGCAGCTTCTCCTGGCTGCCGCTCGGCAAGCGGGTTCTGGACAAGGTTTGCCGGATCATCCGCGAGGAGCAGGACCGCGCCGGCGCCCTGGAGATCCTGATGCCGACCATCCAGTCGGCCGAGTTGTGGCGCGAAAGCGGCCGCTATGACGACTACGGCAAGGAGATGCTGCGCATCAAGGACCGGCAGGAGCGCGAGATGCTCTACGGGCCGACCAATGAGGAAATGGTCACCGAGATCTTCCGCGCTTATGTGAAGTCCTACAAGGACCTGCCGCTCAACCTCTACCACATCCAGTGGAAATTCCGCGACGAGGTGCGGCCGCGCTTCGGCGTTATGCGTTCTCGCGAATTCCTGATGAAGGACGCCTATTCCTTCGACCTCAACTACGAGGGCGCCAAGGCCGCCTACAACCGGATGTTCGTGTCCTATCTCAGGACGTTCACGCGCATGGGCCTGCAGGCGATCCCAATGCGCGCCGACACCGGGCCGATCGGCGGCGACCTAAGCCACGAGTTCATCATCCTGGCCGACACCGGCGAGAGCCAGGTGTTCTGCCATCGAGACTATCTCTCGCTCGCCGTGCCGGGCGCGAACACCGACTTTTCCAACGACGCCGAGATCGCCGACATCGTCAAGACGTGGACGACCCCCTATGCCGCCACCGACGAGATGCATGACGAGGCGGCCTGGGACAAGGTCTCCGAGGGCGACAAAGTCTCGGCGCGCGGCATCGAGGTCGGCCATATCTTCCATTTCGGCGAGAAGTACTCCAAGCCGATGGGCGCCAAGGTGACCGGGCCCGACGGCAAGGATCATTTCGCTTCGGGCGGCTCCTACGGCATCGGTCCCTCGCGGCTGGTCGCGGCGATCATCGAGGCGAGCCATGACGACAACGGCATCATCTGGCCCGACGCGGTGGCGCCGTTCGACATCGGCCTGATCAACATGAAGGTGGGCGACGCCGAATGCGACCGCGTCTGCGACGAGCTCTATGCCGCACTCTCCGGCGCCGGCAAGGACGTGCTCTATGACGACACCGACCAGCGGCCGGGCGGCAAGTTCGCCACCGCCGACCTGATCGGCCTGCCCTGGCAGGTGATCGTCGGGCCGCGCGGCGTAGCCGCCGGTGAGATCGAGATCAAGAACCGCAGGACCGGCGAGCGCGAGACGCTGCCGATCGAAGCGGCGAAGAAGCGCCTCGGTATCGCCGCATGAGCCAGGCGGCCGCAGCCAAAGCCCCGGCCGTCAAAGCCCCAGCCGCCGGCGCCTTTTCGGTGTTCGAGCGCATGGTTGCCTGGCGCTACCTGCGCTCGCGGCGCAAGGAGACGGTGATCTCGGTCATCGCCTCGATCTCCTTCCTCGGCATCATGCTGGGGGTGGCCACGCTGATCGTCGTCATGGCGGTGATGAACGGGTTCCGCGCCGAGCTGTTGACCCGCATCCTCGGCGTCAACGGCCATCTGATCGCGCAGCCGCTCGATTCGCCGCTCGAGGACTATGCCCAGGTGGCGAGCCGCATCAACGGCGTGGCAGGCGTCAAATACGCGATTCCCCTGATCGACGGCCAGGTGCTGGCGCAAGGCAATGTCGGCGGCGGCACAGGCGCGCTGGTGCGCGGCATACGCGGCGAGGATCTCGGCAAGATCTCGATCGTCTCCGGCAACATCAAGCAGGGCACGCTGGACGGCTTCGACACCGGCGAGGGCGTGGCGATCGGCAAGCGCATGGCCGAGAATCTTGGCCTCGTGCTCGGCGACACCATCACGCTGATCTCGCCGGAAGGCGACGTGACGCCGCTTGGCACGACGCCGCGCATGAAGGGCTACAAGATCGCGGCGATCTTCGAGGTCGGCATGTCGGAGTATGACAGCTCGATCGTCTACATGCCGTTCTCGGAGGCGCAGCTCTATTTCAACATGGACGGGCGGGCGCAGACCATAGAGATCTATGTCGACAATCCCGACAATGTCGATGCGCTGAAGCCGCTCGTCGAGCAGGCGGCGCAGCGGCCGATCGACCTTGTCGACTGGCGCCAGCGCAACGAGACGTTCTTCTCGGCGCTGCAGGTCGAGCGCAACGTTATGTTCATGATCCTGACGCTGATCGTGCTGGTGGCGGCTCTGAACATCATTTCCGGCCTCGTGATGCTGGTGAAGGACAAGGGTCACGACATTGCCATCCTGCGCACGATGGGCGCCTCGCGTGGCGCCATCCTGCGTATCTTCCTGATGACGGGGGCGGCCATCGGCGTCACCGGCACTGTCGCCGGCGTGCTGCTCGGCGTCGTCATCTGCCTCAACATCGAATCGATCCGCCAGTTCTTCTCGTGGATGACGGGCAGGATCCTGTTCAATCCCGAGCTTTATTTCCTCAGCCAGCTGCCGGCGAAGATGGACCCGCGCGAGACGACCTATGTCGTCATCATGGCGCTGGTGCTCTCCTTCCTGGCGACTGTGTTTCCGGCATGGCGGGCCGCCCGCCTCGATCCGGTCGAAGCCTTGAGGTACGAGTGATGGCCGAGGCCATTATCGAGCTGAAGAGCGTCGAGCGGCACTATGTCCAGGGCCCGCGCAAGCTCACCATTCTTAACGGCGCCGACTTTTCGCTGCGGCGCGGCGAGATGGTGGCGCTGGTGGCGCCGTCCGGCACCGGCAAGTCGACGCTGCTGCACACGGCCGGGTTGCTTGAGCGGCCCGACGCCGGCGACGTGATTCTGAGCGGGCGCGCCTGCGGCCGGCTCTCCGACGAGGAACGCACGGCCATCCGCCGCAACGACGTCGGCTTCGTCTATCAGTTCCATCACCTGCTGCCGGAGTTTTCCGCGCTGGAAAACATCATGATGCCGCAGCTGATCAAGGGGCTGACGCGCAAGGAGGCGGCCGAGCGGGCGGCACAGCTGCTCGACTACATGCAGATCGGCAAGCGCGCGCATCATCGGCCGTCGGAGCTCTCGGGCGGTGAGCAGCAGCGCGTGGCAATCGCGCGCGCCGTCGCCAACGCGCCGCTGGTGCTTTTGGCCGACGAGCCGACCGGCAATCTCGACCCGGTCACCGCTTCCTATGTGTTCGAGGCGCTGGAGGCGCTGGTCAGGCAATCGGGCCTCGCGGCGCTGATCGCCACCCACAACCACGAGTTGGCATCGCGCATGGATCGGCGGGTGACGTTGGCCGAGGGCAAGGTCGTCCCCCTTTAGGTCACGGCGATATTCGGGTGAGGCCGGCCTGCGAAAGGCGGCTTCCTGCGCTTCCGGTGCTCACGTACTTCAAGTGCGCTCCGCTCCGGTTCTCGGAACCCACCATTCTCGACTCGGCCTGCCCCGAATCTCGGCGTGCACGGCGACCTGACTGCCAAGACTTTCTGTCCGCCGTGAACGCAAGACCGGCGCGCATTCGCCTGTCAACCTTTCCTTAACCCTGCCGGATTGAGGGCCCGAAATTTCCGGGCGGCGCCTTTTTGCGGTCGTTGACATTCGAACAAAATTAGAACAAATTACGAACATACTAACAACTGGAGAGAGTTATGTCGGACCTTGTTCAGGATGTTGTGTCGCTCGTTTGCATGAGCACGTTTCTGATTTCCATGGCGATCTGGATCGGCGCCATGTGAGGACCATGCCTTGCGGCCGGCTGTCGCAAGCGCTTCGACGTTAAGCTTTTCTTGTCCGCCAAGACGCTAGGTTGCACCGAAGACAGGGAGCAATACCGGTGTCGCCGATCGTGATGGCCATCCTCCTGGCCGGCAATCTCGGACTGATTTTTCTGCTGATGACCGTGCCGCTGGGTTTGCGTACGGTCACGGTGTCCCGGCTGGTGGCGGCGGACCGCCATCGGCTCTGGCAGGCGCTATGGCCGTTCGGCAGCGATGCCGGCTGGTCGGGCGAGATCGTTTCGACGCAGGCACTGGATGGGGAGGGCATGGCCCGGATCACCCTGTCCTGGGAGGGGCGCGATGGCCAGCCGATCGAACGCAGGGTCGCGCTTGAAAATGTCGTCGAGGCCAGCCGGTTCTCCATGCGCGTCCTCGACGATTCTTCGCTCGATGCCTCGTTCTGGGCAAACTATCGCGAAACCATCGAGCTCGCGGCCGAAGGCGGCGCGACCCGGGTGAGTCTCAGCCAGACCGATCGCTATCGCGGCGTCGCGTTCCTGATCTTCCGCTATTTCGCCATGCGTCGCGAGCTCGGCAAGCTGCAGCGCTGGGCGAGGACCGGAGAGTATCGCAAGGGCGGCTGGTTCGAGCATCCGCTGAGCCAGGTCGGATTCGCCGTGCTTTCGGCCTTCATCCTGTGGCCGTTCTTCGGCCTCAGCCTTGGCGGCCTGGCGCTGGCCGCGATCCTGACCTCGGTGGTCGCCCTGCACGAGCTCGGCCATATGGCGGCATTCCGGCTGATGGGACATAGCAGGGCGCGCATGATCTTCATCCCGCTGCTCGGCGGTATCGCCATCGGCGGCAGGCCCTACGACAGCCGCTTCGAGGTGGCCTTCGTGGCGCTGATGGGCGCCGGCTTCTCGGCCTTCCTGGTGCCCGTGCTGATTGCCGCCAGCGGGCTTGCCAGAGGCGAGGGGCATGGCGCAGTCGCCGCGCTGCTGGCGACGCTGGCAGGCTTTTCCGCGCTCTTCAACATCGCCAATCTGGTGCCGGTGTGGAAGTTCGACGGCGGCCAGGTGCTGCGCCAGATCTGCCCCGGACCGATCGCGCTGGCACTGGCTTCGTTCCTGCTGCTGTCAGCCCTGCTGGCGCTCGGCTGGCTGGCCGGCTTTTCGCCGGGCTTCCTGCTTGCGGCCGGCGTCGTGTTCCTGATCCTCAGCCTGCTCACCATGGGCAGCGCGGTGAAGCCGCGCCATGAGCTGAAGCCGATTCGCACCTTGGACCGTTTCGCCATGGCCGGCGCGCTACTCGCGGTCTTCGCCATCCACGGCTACGGGGTGCTGTGGGCGTCGGCGCAACTGGTCTGAGCCGAATTCGGCATAGGCTTCAGCCGGCCTTGCGGATCGCCTCGACGGCTGAAGCGGCGGCGGGGCCGAACGCATGTTCGAAAGCGGATTTCAGCGCCAGGTCAAGGTCGGCCATGGTCACCGGCAGGCCGAGGTCGACCAGGCTGGTCACGCCATGGTCCTCGACGCCACAGGGCACGATGCCGGTGAAGTGTCCGAGTTCCGGCTCGACATTGATGGCGATGCCATGAAAGCTCACCCAGCGCCTCAGCCTGATGCCTATTGCCGCGATCTTGTCCTCGGCCGGCGTGCCGTCGGCAAGCGCAGGGCGGTCCGGCCGCACCACCCAGACGCCGACCCTGTCCTCGCGCCGCTCACCGCGCACGTTGAAGGCGGCGAGCGTCGCGATGATCCACTCTTCGAGCGCGGCAACGAAAGCGCGCACATCCTCGCGTCGGCGCTTGAGGTCGAGCATGACATACGCGACCCGCTGGCCAGGACCGTGATAGGTGTATTCGCCGCCGCGGCCCGCCGAAAAGACCGGAAACCGGTCGGGCTCGATCAGGTCCTCGATGCGGGCGCTGGTGCCGGCCGTGTAGAGCGGCGGATGCTCGACCAGCCAGACCATCTCGCCGGCGGCACCGCTGCGGATCGCCTCGGCGCGCGCCTCCATGAAGGCGATCGCCTCGGGATAGGCGGTGAGGCCAGGCTCGATCACCCATTCGACAGGTGCTGAACCGGGCAGGGGCAGGAACGACGTGGCGATCTGGCTGCGTTCTGGCATGATAAATCTCTTGTGCCCTCTCATATGGCGGCAATGGCTGCAAACGTCCAGTTCCCCGGCATTTTCCGAAGCTGTGGGACGTTATGCCGGCAGCTCTGTCCGATGCATGTCGTTCCCCCAAAACCGCTACGCACTTTTGGGCGACATGCATTGGCGAATATTCCGCGCGGCGCACTTGTTTCGCCGGAAACGATTTGCTACAGGCCCCGAGCCGGTTCGTTCCGGCTCCTACCACGTGCGGTCGTGGCGGAATTGGTAGACGCGCAGCGTTGAGGTCGCTGTGGGGCAACCCGTGGAAGTTCGAGTCTTCTCGACCGCACCAATCTCTTCCCGAAAGTTCCTTTGAACAGCCTTTGGACTTAGGCTGGCGCGAGCGCTTGCGGCCGCCCGCGCGGGGCAAATCAGAAGCGATCGCCTGTAGAAATCAATGCCGCCGGTGATGCAGGCAGCTCGGCAAAGGCCGGTCCTACCCCGTCCACCCCAGCCCCGCCGAGATGCAGTTGATCGAGACGAGCAGGGCGTCGGTCGCCCGCTTTTGATCCGCTGCGCCGGTATTGGCGCGAACTTCACGCAGCAGATCGACCTGCAGCCGGTGGATGTCATCCATCTGTCGCCGCAGATTGTCGAAACGCCGCTTGAACATCGGAAAGCGCGCGGAGAGATCGCCTCCCGTGAGGTCGCCGATCAGGCGTCGCGTCAACTCATATTCAGCGGCGATGCGGGCGTGGATTCGTCCGGCCGCATCGCTGTCGGACACCAGGCCGGCGTAGAGCCGCGCGATCTCCATGTCGGACTGGTAAAGCGTCTTCTCGGCCTCGTCGACGATCAGGCGGAAGAAGCGCGAGTGCTCGAACATGCGGGCCAGAAGGTCGCGCCCGGCCTCGCCGCGCACGGTGACGAAGGAGCTCATCGCGCTGCCGATGCCATACCAGCCGGTCAACAGATGACGGTTCTGGCTCCAGGCGAACACCCATGGAATGGCGCGCAGGTCGGCGATGCCGCTGGCGCCAAAACGGCGGTCCGGCCGCGAACCCATTTTCAAGAGCGCCAGCTCCGCGACCGGGCTCGCCTGGTTGAAATAGTTGAGGAAGCCGGGCTCGGCCATCAGCCCGGCATAGGATGCCTGCGACATGCCTGCCAGCGCTTCCAGCGCTTCGTCGAACTCCGGCGCTTCCTTCAGCTCGACATCGCCGGGCGATCCTACACTGTGAGCCAGCACGCCAGCGGCGAGAATCTCGAGCTGGTTGAGGCCGGTGCCGCGATTGGCGAATTTCGACGAGACGACCTCGCCCTGCTCGGTCACCCGCATGGTTCCGGCGACGGTGCCTGCCGGCTGCGCCGCGATTGCCCGCCCGGTCGGCGCACCGCCACGGCTGACGGAGCCGCCGCGGCCGTGGAAGAAACTGATCCTGACCTTGTGCTTGCGCCCGATCGCCGCGAGGCGCTTTTGCGCTTTTGCCAGTTCCCAATTGGAGGCCAGGAAACCGCCGTCCTTGTTGGAGTCCGAATAGCCGAGCATGATTTCCTGGCGCGCGCCGAAATCTTGCACCGTGCGCCTCACCAGCGAAACGCCGAGCAATCCGTTCAGGATGCCCGGGGCGGCCTGCAGATCGGCGATGGTCTCGAACAAGGGCACGATCCGCAGCCGGATTGTGCCGCCGCCACCGGGCGCGGTCGAAAGGCCGCAATATTGCGCCAGCAGATAGACAGCGAGCAGGTCGTCGGCCGAGCGGGTCATGCTGAGAACGAAAGCGCCGACCGCGTCGCCATCCGATCCGGAGATGTGCCTGGCGATGACCGAGAACGTCGAAAGTAGTTCGCCTGCTTCAGGCGAGAGCCGGTCTGCGTTGATCTTCAGCTGCTCGCCCTGGCTCAAGGCAGCACGAATGCGCGCCGACCATAGCGGCGTGCCGACTGCCACCGGGTCAGCGGGATTTGTCAGCGCAAACAGCTCGGCCAGCACGCGGTTGACGACCGTGGAGTTCTGCCTGACGTCGAGCGAAACCGTGCGGAAGCCGAAGCTTCCGACCTGCCAAAGCAGCGGCTGGACGAAACGCCTGGCTACCGCGCGTCCGCCGATCGCTTCGAGCACTGAAGACAGGGCGTTGAGATCGGTCCGAAACGCCTCCGCCGAGGGGTACGCTGGCGTCCCGCCATCCCGCGTGGCGATCAGCCGGGCAAGCAGGGCCGAGGCGAACTGGCGAAGTGGTTCGTCAGGGTTGCGGGCGGCGAGCTCGTGTCCCTGTCCGCTTTTATCGAGCGCCGTTTGCAGCACCGGCTCGAAGCTGGCCGGCAGGTCGATAACGTTCGAGCTGGCGCTGAGCACCGACACCAGCCGCTGCACCTGCGCCAGATACCAGCCTATGGCGGTATTGCGGTATTCGGCCATGGCATGGGCCGTGACCGCGGCCGTCACGTTGGGATTGCCATCGCGGTCGCCGCCGATCCACGAAGCATAGCGCATGAAGGAGGGAACTCTGATCGGCTCTTCCGGATAGTGACGCTCGAAGGCGCCTTGGAGCTTGCCATAGAGCTGCGGCGTCGCCTCGAAGATGACTTCGCGAAAGAAATGCAGGCCCCAGGCGATTTCGCGTTCGACCGTCGGGCGCTCCAGCCGCAGTTCACCCGTCATCCACAAAAGCTCGATTTCGCTTTCCAGATCGGCGACCAGCAGGTCGCGCTCGCGCGGCGCCCAGCGCGGCTGGTCGAGCTCGGTCAGCTTGCGATAGATACGGCGGTGGATCTCCAGCACCGTGACGCGCTTGGCCTCCGTCGGGTGCGCGGTCATGGTCGGGCCGACACAAAGCTCGCTGAGCGCCGTCTGGACTTCTTTCGCGGAGTGACCGTTCGCTGCCATCTGCGCGATCACGCTGGCAAAGGACCCGGGCACCTCATCGACACCGGCGCCTTGTTCGAGTTCGCGGCGCGCCCGCATGGCAAGCAACTCGTCGGCAATCGCCAGCAACTGGAACCATACGCCGCTCGCCTGGAGCGCCGGGATGCGCTGCTCGGGGGCGAGGGAGACAAGCGACCTGCGTCCGCTCAGAACGGCGGCGATCTCCGGCTCGCGCGCGCTTGCGACCTGAAGCAGCAGGCGCAACAAAAGGCTGCGCTCATCCTCACGAAACTTGATGCGTCTGCTCTGTTCCAAAGCGCTCTCCTGATCCCGTCCGCATCGGCTGCCGCTGTGGCCGCGCCCTGAATCGAGGGTGGCGCCGGCTGTCAGGCGACCCGGTCGGGAACCGGACGCCCCTCGAAGAAGGCGGTCAGGTTCTCCACCACCTTCATGCCCATCGCCACCCGCGTTTCCTCGGTCGCGCTGCCGAGATGCGGCAGCAGCACGACATTCTCCAACTGCTTCAGTGCCTCCGGAACGGCCGGCTCCTCGGCAAAGACGTCGAGGCCAGCGCCGGCGATCTCGCGCCTTTGCAGCGCGCCGATCAGGGCGTCCTGGTCGACGACGTCGCCGCGCGCGGTGTTGATCAGGAACGCGCTATCCTTCATCAACCGCAGGCTTCGGGCATCGATCAGATGGCGGTTTTCCGCGCCGCCCGGACAGTGCAGGGACACGAAATCGGATGCCGCGAGCACACCTTCCAGAGTCTGCATCTGCACCGCGCTCATGGCGCGCGTCTCCTCATCATCGACCGGCGAGCGATTGAAGAACACGATCTTCATGCCGAAGCCGAAATGCGCGCGCCTGGCCGTCGCCTTGCCGATGCGCCCCATGCCGACAATACCCAAGGTCTTGCCCGACACCTTCGCGCCGGCCATGTGGGTCGGTGACCAGCCGCGCCACTCTCCGGCCCGCAGCTGCCGTTCGCCTTCACCGGTCCGGCGCGCGACAGCCAACATCAGGCTAAGCGCGAGGTCGGCGGTGCAATCGGTCAGCACGCCAGGCGTGTTGGTCACCACGATGTCGCGGTCGCGGGCCGCCGCGACATCGATATGGCTGAAGCCGACGCCGAAATTGGCGATGATGCGGGTGCGGGCGTCGCCGTCGGGAAACACGGCGGAAGGCAAGCGGTCGCTGACCGTTGCCAGGATGGCGTCAAAATCCGCGAAGGCGGAAGTCATCGCGGCAGCACTCAGCGGCGTGTCGTCTGCGTTGAGGGTCGTGTCGAAGCGCTCGGCGAGGATCGCTTCGACGGCGGCCGGCCATTTGCGGGTGACAATCAAACGCGGTTTCATCGAATTTCCTGCCGATCGACGGGCCGCCGCGATGCTTGCGCCGGCCCGATACAGACTTTCACTTGCGTTATGTGGCCTTCAGCGGCCGTCACGCCGCCTTCTTGGTCCGCGCCAGCGTGTCGGCCACGACCTCGCCAAAGGAGGCGGGAGTCGGCACGATGACGACGCCGGCTTCCTTCAGGATCTCGACCTTTTCCTGCGCCGACTCGCCGAAGGCGGAGATGATCGCGCCGGCGTGGCCCATGCGGCGGCCCTTCGGCGCCGAAAGCCCGGCGATGTAGGCGATCAGCGGCTTGCGCATGTTGTCGCGCGCCCAGATCGCGGCTTCGGCTTCCTGCGGACCGCCGATCTCGCCGATCATGACCACGGCGTCGGTATCCTCGTCGCGTTCGAAGAGCTGCAGGATGTCCTTGAAGGACGAGCCGTTGATCGGGTCGCCGCCGATGCCGACGCTGGTCGACACGCCGATGCCGAGCGCCTTCATCTGCGAGGCCGCCTCGTAGCCCAGCGTGCCGGAGCGGCCGACGATGCCGACGCGGCCGGGGAGGTAGATGCTGCCGGGCATGATGCCCATCAGCGCCTGTCCGGGCGTGATGACGCCGGCGCAGTTCGGACCGACGAGGCGCATGCGGTCCTCGAAGCGATAACGGCGCATGTAGCGCTTGACCTGCATCATGTCCTGCGACGGGATGCCGTCGGTGATGCAGACGCAAAGCTTGATGCCGGCGTCCGCCGCTTCCATGATCGAATCGGCGGCGAAGGGCGGCGGCACGAAGACAATGCTGGCCTCGGCGCGGGTCTCGCGCACGGCGCCCTTGACGGTGTTGAAGATGGGCAGGCCGAGATGGGTCTGGCCGCCCTTGCCGGGGGTGACGCCGCCGACCAGCTTGGTGCCGTAGCGCTTCATGTCCTCGGCATGGAAGCTGCCGATCTTGCCGGTGAAGCCCTGGACGATGACGCGGGTGCTGCGATTGAGCAGGATTGCCATTTTTTCGGTCTCCCTCAGGCTGCTTTTTTCTTCTTGGCGGCCGCGCGCCAGGCGGCGACGGCCTTTTCGGCGGCTTCGGCCAGCGTGTCGGCGACGATCACCGCCTCGCCGGAATCGGCCAGGATCTTGCGTCCTTCCTCGACCTTGGTGCCGGAGAGCCGCACCACCAGCGGCACGTCGACGCCGACTTCGCGGATCGCCTTGATGACGCCTTCGGCGACCCAGTCGCAGCGGTTGATGCCGGCGAAGATGTTGACCAGGATGGTCTCGACATTCTTGTCGCCGAGCACGGCGCGGAAGGATTTCGCCACCCGCTCCGGAGAGGCGCCGCCGCCGATGTCGAGGAAGTTGGCCGGCTCGCCGCCGGCGATCTTGATCATGTCCATCGTCGCCATGGCGAGGCCGGCGCCATTGATGATGCAGCCGATATTGCCCTCCAGGCCGACATAGGAAAGGCCGCGGTCACTGGCGAAGGTTTCGCGCGGGTCTTCCTGGCTCTTGTCGCGCAATTCGGAGATCTCCGGGCGGCGGAACAGGGCGTTCTCGTCGAACGACATCTTGGCGTCGAGCGCGACCAGGCTGCCGTCGCGGGTCACCACCAGCGGATTGATCTCCAGCATCGAGGCGTCGTAATCGCGGAACACCTGGTAGCAGCCGAGGATGGTTTCGGTCGCCTTGCCGATCAGATTGCTCTCGAGCCCGAGGCCGAAAGCGATCTCGCGCGCCTGGAAGCCCTGCATGCCGACGCCGGGATCGACCGTGGCGCGGATGATCGAATCCGGCTTCTTTTCGGAGATATCCTCGATCTCCATGCCGCCGGCGGCCGACGCCACGATCATGACGCGCTCTTCCTTACGGTCGAGCACGAAGCCGAGATAGAGCTCCTGGGCGATGTCGACCGCCTCCTCGAGATAGAGGCGCGAGATCAGCTTGCCGCGCGGGCCGGTCTGCTGGGTCACCAGCTTGCGGCCGAGCATGGCTTCGGCGGCGTTGGAGATTTCCTCGTCGTTGGCGCAGAGCTTGATGCCGCCGGCCTTGCCGCGCGCACCGGAGTGAACCTGCGCCTTCAGCACCCATCTCGAGCCGCCGATCTCGCGCGCCCGGTAGGTCGCCTGCTCGGGGCTGTAGGCGAGGCCGCCGCGCGGCACGTGCACGCCGTGGCGGGCGAGCAGTTCCTTGGCCTGATATTCGTGAATGTCCATTTTTTCCTCCGAAAACTCTTAGTGGGTCGCGGCCTGGCCAGCGCGCTCGATCGCCTCGCTGACCACCAGCACGTTGCGCGCCATGCGTTCCGACGCCGCGTCGATCATCTTGCCGTCGAGCGCAGCCGCGCCCTTGCCGAGCGCCTCCGCCTCCTTCAGCACCTCCAGGATGCGCCTGGCGCGGGTGACCTCTTTCTCCGGCGGCGAGAACACGTCGTTGGCGAGCGCGATCTGCGATGGATGGATCGCCCATTTGCCTTCGATGCCGAGTGCCGCGGCACGCCTTGCGGCCGCATTGTAGCCTTCGGGATCGGAGAAATCGCCGAACGGCCCGTCGATGGCGCGCAGGCCGTAGGCCCTGCAGGCGACAGTCATCCGCGACAAAGCGAAATGCCACTGGTCGCCGGGATAGTCGGGATTGAGGCCGCCGATGTTGACGGTGCGCGCCTTGTTGCTTGCGGCATAGTCGGCAACGCCGAAATGCATCGCTTCCAGCCGGCCCGGCGTGGCAGCGATCGCCTCGACATTGGCCATGCCGAGCGCTGTCTCGATCAGCGCCTCGAGGCCGACGCGAGTCTTGTAACCCTTGGCCATCTCAATCTGGTTGACCATGGCCTCGACCATATAGAGGTCGGCCGGGACGCCGACCTTCGGAACCAGGATGGTGTCCAGCCGATCGCCGGCCTGCTCCATGACGTCGACCACGTCGCGATACATGTAGTGCGTGTCGAGGCCGTTGATGCGCACCGAGACGGTCTTGCCCTTGGCGCGCCAATCGATGTCGTTGAGCGCCTCGATGATGTTCTTGCGGGCGCGCTCCTTGTCCGGCGGCGCGACCGCGTCCTCGATGTCGAGAAAGACGAAGTCGGCGGCGCTGTTCGCCGCCTTTTCGATCATCTCCGGGCTCGAACCCGGAACCGCCAGCTCGCTGCGCTGCAGCCGGAGCTTCTTCAGGTGGTTGATGGTGTGGCTCATGGTCGGTCCTCCTCAGGCGGCTTCGGCAACTGGCACGGCGGCCGAGGCGCGGAAGTGCTGGATGGCGGCGCCGACGCCGGAGCCCGGCGCCAGCTTGACGCCGCAGTCGAGCAGCGTCAGCTCGGCGGCCGACAGCGAGGCCAGCACCATCACCTCGTTCAGCCAGCCGAGATGGCCGATGCGGAACACTTTGCCGGCCACCTTGTTGAGGCCGCCGCCGAGCGATGTCTGGTAGGTCCCGTAGGCTCGCTTGACGACGTTGGCGCTGTCGATGCCTTCGGGCACCAGGATGGCGCTGACCGTATCGGAGTGCCATTGCGGAGTCTTGGCGCACAGCTTCAGGCCCCAGGCGTCGACGGCCTTGCGCACGCCTCCAGCGAGGCGATGGTGGCGAGCGAAGATGTTCTCCAGCCCTTCCGCGGCGATCAGGTCGAGCGAGGCGCGAAGGCCACGCAGCAGTTGTGTGGCCGGCGTATAGGGGAAGTAGCCCGTATCGTTGACGCGGATCATGTCCTCGAAGGAGAAGTAACAACGCCGGTGGGTCGCGACCCGCGACGCGGCAAGCGCCTTCTGGCTGACCGACAGGAAGCCGAGGCCGGCCGGCAGCATGAAGCCTTTCTGCGAGCCGCTGACGGCGCAGTCGACGCCCCATTCTTCCTGACGGAAGTCGATCGAGCCGATCGACGAGACGCCGTCGACGAAGAGCAGGGCAGGGTGGTTTGCGTCGTCGAGCACCGCGCGGCAGCCGGCGACATCGCTGGTGACGCCGGTCGCCGTCTCGTTCTGCGTGCAGAACACAGCCTTGATGCGGTGCGCCTTGTCGGCCTGCAGCCTCTCGGCATAGAGCTCGAGCGGGACGCCGGTTCCCCATTCGCAGTCGATGACGTCGACCTCGAAGCCGAGACGCTCGGCCATGTCGACCCACAGGTGCGAGAATTGGCCGAAGCGCGACATCAGCACCCGGTCACCGGGGCTGAGCACGTTGGTCATTGCCGATTCCCAGGCGCCGGTGCCGGACGACGGGTAGATGAAGACGCGGCCGGTCTCGTTCTTGAAGACCTTCTTGATGTCCTCGAACAGCGGCAAGGTCAGATCCGGGAACGAGGAGGCGCGCATGTCCTCCATCGGCAGGTTCATGGCCTGCCGGACCTGCTCCGGAATGTTGGTGGGTCCTGGAATGAAAAGATGGGTGAACCCAGCCATGCTCGAACTCCTCCGGTCGTTTGGGATGGTAGAGGAAGTGTCGTTTGGGTGGGCCTGAGCAACAACACTCTGGCGGGTAAGTTGTCACCGCGCGCGGGTAGGCCCAGCCTACCCGGTCGTCCTACCCGAAAGGCGATTTGGGCGCGCGGCGCTTCTCGCTCGAATAAAGCGCGACCGCCATGGCGCGGTTGCGGACGTCGAGCTTGTCGTAGAGATTCTTGAGGTGATACTTCACCGTATTCTCGGAAATCCCGGTTCGCGTTGCGATCTGCAGATTGGTCCATCCGTCAGAAAGCACCGCCAGGAGCTCACGCTCGCGCACGGTGAGCTGGGCCAACGGCGTGTCATTGACCTTGTTGATGTCGATGTAAGGGATGCAGATGCGGCCATGCGCCACCGCCAGGATGGTCTCGAAGATGATCGGCGGATCATCGAACTGGAAGCAATAGCCCTGGGCGCCGAGCCGCACGCACTGCTTGAGGATGCCGATGTCATGGTCGTTGGAAAAGACGGTGATGCGCACGTCGAGCTTGCGGCTCTGGACTTCGGCCAGGATGTCGGCACCGTCCATGTCGGAGAGCTTCCAGCCGATGACGGCGACGTCGAATTCAGGTTCCGCAGCCAAGTCCAGGAATTGCTTGCCGCTCTGCACCGAAGCCACGAGTTCGAAGCGGCCGTCGCATTCCAGCATTTCACGAAGGGCCGAGACGACGAGCGGATTGCGTTCGGCGACGATCACGCGAACGCGTCGCTCCTCAATTGACCCGTTTCCTCTCTCCGGCTTCGTCGTCAAGGGTTTCCGGTTTTTCTCTTTGCGGCCGGGGCGAGCCCGATCGTGGTCCTGCATTCTGACAATTCTGCCGCAACCGCGCGGGCGTGCTCTTTCCCCAGCGACATGCGCTGTCGCGTCGCCTGAAGCCGGACCGGCATCCTCTTTTGGTGGAATCGGCTTTTTCGGTGGTTACCGGACGATGTCTCCTACCAACGGAATTGATCGGGCGGGAAAGAGCGTATTTCGTTTGATATACCCGGGCGTTAGAGCGATAGGTTCGCAAATCGAATCGTGCTGCCGAACCATCATTCTTTCGCGCGTCGGATTTCCCAAATGCGGTTTCCCCTTTGGGTTCGATGCTCTAGACCTGAACTCTAGCTTTTCCGGAATCCTGACGGCGGGAGGCGCTGGTGGAAGCCCAGGACAATCAGACGACCGACGCCAGGCCGCATGAGGAGGCCCACGCCGACATCTATGGCGAGGACGGCGCCGTCCTGTCGTCCTTCCTGGCCCATGTCGGCGCGGCCATCGCCGACCGCGACACGCTGACCCTCAAGCGTGACGTCGGCGACCTGCACCAGTCGGAGCTTGGCGACCTGCTCGAGGCGCTGCATCCGGAGCAGCGCCGCGCGCTGGTCGAACTGCTCGGTTCCGACTTCGACTTCTCCGCGCTGACCGAGGTCGACGAGGCGATCCGCCTCGACATCGTCGACAATCTGCCGAACGAGCAAATCGCGCAGGCGGTGCAGGAGCTCGATTCCGACGACGCGGTCTACATT
>NZ_RZOI01000410.1:0-5451 GCF_004022645.1 Mesorhizobium sp. M4A.F.Ca.ET.020.02.1.1
AGATCACCGCCAAGCGGCTCGGGCTCAACGCCGAGCGGCGGCAACTCAGGACCGACCAATTTCTTGCCGCAGCCAACGCCGCCGAGCAGTTGATGCTGCTTTGAAGGTCTCGCGCCGGCCCTCGCCGGGCGGCGCGAGAAGAATCCCGTCCGGCCTGTCCCCGGCCTTGAGACGGTGCCCTCCCGGTCCGCGCCCCACCCGACCCGGAGGGACTTGCGGAGAATCGGAGCCGATGCGAACCTCGCCGCACCATGGCTCGCGCGCGTTCCGATTCTCCGCTTCTCTTCGAAATCGTCGAGAAACCCGATTTCTCCATCGAGACGAAGGCGATGGCCGACGGCCTGTGGCCGGTGGCGGGAATGGACGAGGCTGGCCGCGGCCCGCTGGCCGGTCCGGTGGTCGCGGCGGCGGTGGTGCTCAATCCCGCCAACATCCCCGACGGGCTGGACGATTCCAAGCGGCTCACCCATCTGCAACGCGAAGCGCTATTCGCCAGGATCCTGGGTTCGGCGCTCGGCGTGGCGATGGCTTCGATCAGTGCCGAGGGCATAGACGGCAGCAACATCTTGAAGGCCAGCCTCGAAGCCATGCGCCGCGCGGTCGCCGGCCTTTCGCTGCAGCCCAAGCTGGCGCTGGCGGACGGCCGCGACGTGCCGCCCGGTCTCGCTTGCGAGGGGCGCGCGCTGATCAAGGGCGACCAGCGTTCGCAGTCGATTGCCGCCGCCTCGATTGTCGCCAAGGTGATGCGCGACCGCATGATGTGCGGCTGCGGCGGCCATCACGATCGCTATGGCTTCGAGGTGCATATGGGCTACGCGACGGCGCGCCACCGCACGGCGATCGAAGCACACGGACCGGTGGCAAGGTTGCACCGGGCGTCATTCGCGCCGTTTCGCTTGGGCGGCGTCGAGGTGGTGGAAGAAGAGAGCTTTGTAGGACTGGAGTGAGGCGGCGGCGAAGGTGCGCGTAATCTCCCCCCTTGAGGGGGAGATGGCCGGCAGGCAGAGGGGGTCGCTTCGCGTGAAGCTCCAACGCCATCTGTCGTCCGCAAGAAAGTCGCGCCCAGTCGAACCGACCCCCTCTGTCGCCTTTGGCGACATCTCCCCCTCAAGGGGGGAGAATATCTCGCTCAAACAAAAAAGCCGCCGGGTTACCCAGGCGGCTTTTTGATTTCTAACGGCGAAGCGCTCAGTTCAGCTTGGCCTTCACGTCCTGAAGCGCCGACTTGAAGAAGTCCGCGCCGGCCTTGGCGTCGACCTTGGCGGCAAGCAGTGCGCGGGCGGCCTCGACGGCGATGTCGACGGCGCTGGCGCGAACCTCGCTGATCGCCTCGCGCTCGGCCTGGCCGATCTTCTGCTCGGCGAGCGCTGTCCGGCGCGCGACATAGTCCTCGGTCTTCTTGTGCGCCTCGGTGGCGAGCAACTCGGCCTCGCGCTTGGCGGCGGCGACAATGTCGGCGGCCTCCTGCTCGGCTTCCTTGCGCTTCTTCTGGTACTGGCCGAGCAACTGCTGTGCCTCCTCGCGCAGCCGGCGGGCTTCTTCAAGCTCGTTGCTGATCTTGGCGGCGCGGGCGTCGAGCCCCTTGGCGATCAGGCCGGGCACCTTGATGTAGATGGCGATGCCGAGGAAGATGACCAGGGCAACCGTGGCCCAAAGCGTTGCGAGAGATGTGGCGTCCATGATGCGCTCCTCACCGGGCCACGGATTTGACCGCGGCCGCGATCTCGGCCTTGCTGGCCTTGCCGCCGACAAGCGCCTCGACGATGGCCGAAGCGGTGTCCTCGGCGATGGTGCCGACTTCCTTCATGGCGTTAGCCTTGATGGAAGCGATGCTGGCCTCGGCTTCGCCGAGTTTCTTGTCGAGCTCCGCTTCGACCTGTTTGCGCGCGGCCTCGGCCTCTGCCTTGGCCCCGTCGCTGGCCTGCTGTCCGATCGCATTGGCTCTCGTCTTGGCTTCGGCCAGTTCCTGCTCGTAAGCAGCAACGGCGGCGTCGGCCTCGCCCTTGAGCCGGGCGGCATGGTCGAGATCCTGCGTGATGCGGTCGTTGCGGACGTCGATGATGCCGCCAACGCGCGGCATCACCACCCGCTTCAGGAACAGGTAGAACAGCCCGAAGGTGATCGCCAGCCACAGCAACTGCGACGGGAACGTCGCCGGATCGAATGGCGGGAACGTGCCGTGTGCCTCGGCCGGCACCTCGGTGCCGGCATGCGTTTCGGCTCCCGCACCGGTGGCGCCTTCGGCGGCCGGCGCTGACTCTTCTGCGAAGGCAGATGTCACGAACATGGACTATCCCCTGATATCAGGCCCGCCGCGGGTCGCGGCCGGCCTGTCCAATCTTCCCGAAGCTCAGCCGAACAGGGCCAGAAGCGCGATGAGAAGGGAGAAGATGCCCAGAGCTTCGGTCACGGCGAAGCCGAAGATCAGGCGGCCGAACTGGCCATCGGCGGCCGACGGGTTGCGCAGCGCGCCCGCCAGGTAGCTGCCGAAGATGTTGCCGAGGCCGATGCCCGCGCCACCCATGCCCAGGCAAGCGATGCCGGCGCCGATGTACTTTGCTGCTTCTGCGTCCATTTCAAACTCCTTTGGATCCGTAATTCCGTTGCAATTCCATCCGGCGGCAAATGCCGGAAACTCGTGATCAGTGCCCGGGATGCAGGGCGTCGTTGAGGTACATGCAGGTCAGCACGGCAAACACATAGGCCTGCAGGAAGGCGACCAGCAGCTCCAGCGCCGTCAGCGCCACAGCCATGGCCAGCGGCAGTACCGAGCCGGCAACACCGACCGCGCCCAGCGCGCTGAGGCTGACGACGAAGCCCGAGAAGACTTTCAGCGTGATGTGGCCGGCCAGCATGTTGGCGAAAAGACGAACCGAGAGGCTGACCGGGCGCGACACGAAGGAGATCACCTCGATCAGCACCACCAGCGGCAGGAGGAAGACCGGCACGCCATGCGGCACGAACAACTTCAGGAAACCGAGGCCGTGCTTGGTGAAGCCGTAGACAATGACGGTTCCGATGACCAGCGCGGCTAGGCCGAAGGTGACGATGATGTGGCTGGTGACGGTGAAGAAATACGGGAACAGGCCGAGCAGATTGGCGACCAGCACGAACATGAACAGCGAAAAGACGAAGGGGAAGAACTTCAACCCCTGCTTCCCAGCCGCATCCCGCAGCATGTTGGAGACGAATTCGTACGCCATTTCCGAGACCGACTGCAGGCGGCCGGGAACCAGGCTGCGGCTGGCGGTGGTGAGATAAAGGAAGGCCGATGCGACAGCGACGGTCGCAACCATGAACAAGGCGGAGTTGGTGAAGGACAGGTCGTAGCCACCGATATTGATCGGAATCAGCTTGACGATATGGAACTGGTGGATCGGATCGACCTTGTCAGCAGCCATTTACATCCCCGTCAAAGCCGCACGCGGCCTTAGTGTCTTACCCAGCGCCATGACGGCGCCACTTCATTCCTCCGGATCACGCGGCTTGCCGCCCTGTCCGAATTGCGCCACCAGCCCCGCCGAGCGCAGGACATTGAGCACGCCGGCGCCAAACCCCAGCAACAGGCCGACGATCAGACCCCACGGCGAGATTCCCGCCAGCCGGTCGATGATCCAGCCAATGCCGACACCGACCACTATCCCGGCGATGAACTCGCTGGACAGCTTGAGTGCCTGACCGTATCCGGTCACTGCTTTCGCGTCGTCTTTCCCCTCGAGCCGGTCCGGCCTTCTTGATGCAAGCGATGCTTCAAGATCACGCCGGCGGCGCTCAAGATCGTCGTCGCGGATGTCGGCTTCGCGCTGCTTGCCGCGGCCGGTTTCTCCGGTTCCGTCTGGCCCGTTCTTGTCGGCCATCGCAACCCCCCTGCCCGGTCAGACCGCTACCGTCCGTCCGCTTCTAAAGTCGCCGGCAACATAGTTAGAGGGTCCGCGCCCGTCAAGCCACGGGCCGAACTTCAAACCCATGTATTTTTTATATTGAAATCAATATCTTAAGGAGGTGCGACATCGTGCCCGTCGCGGTTGGAGGCAAGCGCCCGGCGAATCCTTGCAACCAAGGCTCCCCAATTGCAAGCGCGCTGAGCCATTCGGACCACTCAGACGGTCTCGGCGAAACTGCCTCAACTCCAGCCGCCGCCATAGGTGCGGTAGAAGATATGCAGGCCGATCTTGGTCATCTTCTGCATGGTGCGCGCCCAGCCCGGATGCACGTAATTGGCATAGTAATGGGTCGAAGAGCCGACCTCCGGAATGAAGATCTTGCCGGCGGTCACCGCCATGGCGACGTCCTGAGCGGTCTTGTAGGCGACGGGATCGTTGACGCGCTTCTTGCGGCCGTCGCAGGCGAAGGAGAACTGGCAGCGGTTCAGCCAGTTGTCGTTCTGGTAGACGACGCCGCAGATCGACTTCGGATAGGCCGGGTTGCGGACGCGGTTGAGGATCACCTGGGCGACGGCGGCCTGGCCGCGCACGGATTCGCTGCGCGCCTCGAAATAGATGCCGTTGGCAAGGCAAGCCTGCTCCGGCTTGGAGAAGACGCTGGCCGGCAGCGGGTTCTGGATCCACCAGTGGTCGCCCTTGGCCATCGGCGGGATGAAGCGGCCGCTGTTCGGCTCCTCGTCCTGCAGCAGCGCCTCGAACGGCGAGGCCTTGGCATAGTCGGGCTCGGCCTGAGCATAGGCGGTGGCGAGCACGTCCGGCTTGTCGTTGTTGACGAGCGCCGCCAACATGGCCGGCACGGCTGGATCCGGCTTCTTGTCCTCGCGGATGTGGAAGGCCTGGGCGATCTGGATCTCCTTGCCCTTGATGCCTGGCTTGGCGAAGGCGAGTTTCAGGCCGCTGTCCATGCTCGGGCGCAGCAGGAAGGACGTGCGTTGGAAGATCGAGCCGGCGTTGAAGGCCTTCGGCGGCGCCACCGGCGAGATCTGGACGATGCGGCCCTTCTTGTCGGCGCGCACGATGCGGTCTTCGTCCGGCGTCGTGCCGGCCACATTGCCCTTGCCGCGAAAGGCGACCGCGCCGACGCCCGGCAGCTGCACGCCGGAGCCGGAGATGGAGCCGGTTGAGACGGAATCGACGAAGGGCATCTCGGCGGCGTGGACCGAGCCGGCGACGGATTTCTCGACATAGGCGTTCCAGCGGGCGTTCGGCGTCTCCAGACCAGAAACCAGGCTGGTCATGTCCTGATAGGCGACGACGGAAGGAAAGCCGACCCAGATACCGAGGCCAATAACGAACGGGGACAGGAAGGAACGCTTCTTCTCACCGGCGGCGGCGACCAGCCGCTTCAAGACACGTCGATGCACGGAACTCTCCAGAAACGCAACTGACCCTCTGGAGAGCCAAAATGATGCATTAACCTTGATGGGGCGTTAACGCCATCGATCGTGTTTTTTTGATGTTGGCCCGAAACAGGAGGTTTTTCGCCGCCGCTGCGCAGGCCGAAAAT
>NZ_RZOI01000411.1:0-5435 GCF_004022645.1 Mesorhizobium sp. M4A.F.Ca.ET.020.02.1.1
TCTTGTCCTTGTATTTGATCGAAAACAGCTCGGGCTCCTGCTCGAACAGCTCCTTGTCGCACTGGCCGGCATAGGTGGCGGCGAACGCCTTCTTCGCCTGCTCCAGCGCCTCGTCCTTCTTCGGCAGCGGCGGGCCGTCGCCGCAGCTTGCCGGCACGGCCTCTTCGAAATCGGCGGTCGATGGCTTCAGCGCGCCCTTGTCGATGAAGATCGGCTGGAACGGCGGTTCCTGGATCTGGCCGTTGACCTGGCGCAGCGTATAGCAGCCGGCAAAGACCTTGGCCTCGCCCTTCTTGTCGGTCGCCTGGATGGCGACCGGGACATTGTAGTAGATGCTGCCGGCCGCACCCTCGTCGGATACCGCGCCCGTCTTCACCTCTACCGTATCGGTGCCGTCATAGCCTTTGACGAACGCGTCGAAATCCTTTGCCGGCTTGGTATCGCCATAATAGCCCCAGGCGCGGGCGAATTCATGCCGGTTGATGGCGCTGTAGAGCGAACGGATGACTGAAGCGGCATCCGAGCGGTCGTCGATGTAGGGTGGGTCGGCGGCGAGCGCCTGCTGGCCCGCCATGGCGATAGAGAAAAAAGTGGTCGCTGCAAGAAACGCGCGTCTCATCGGGATCCTCCACTCGAGGGAAACCTAGCATGGTGATTGCGGCGGCGCGGTGACGCTTGAAGAATCGCCTGTGGAAGCGCTAGCTCCCGTCGCTCGACTAGGAGAAAGCAACATGACGATTTCGATGTATGACGCCTCGGTGCCGGTTTTTTCGGCCAGGCTGAAATCACTCTCCAAGGTGCTGTCGCTGGCCGAACAGAACGCAGCCGATCGCAAGATCGACCCGCAGGTGTTTCTGACCGCGCGGCTGGCCCCCGACATGTTCGCGCTGACCAGGCAGGTGCAGATCGCCACCGATCACGCCAAGGGCGCGCCGTCGCGGCTCGCCGGCCGCGAAGTGCCGAAATACGAGGACAATGAGGCGAGTTTCGCCGACCTGCAGGTCCGCATCGCCAAGACGGTCGATCATCTGGCGACGTTTTCGGCAGCCGACCTCGATGGCTCGGCGGAGCGGACGATCGAACTCAGGCTGACCGGGCGCGAGATCTCGATGCCGGGCTCGCAATACCTGCTCTACGCCGCAATGCCCAACTTCTATTTCCACGTGACCACGGCCTACGACATCCTGCGGCACAATGGCGTGCCGCTCGGCAAGGCGGTTTTCCTTGGACGTTGAAAGTTTTGAGGTTTCCCGGAGCTGCCGGGAAACCTCTTGCTGGACAGACTCAGCGCGTGGACATTTCGCGCGCGATGCGCGGGAAATCGGCTGGCTTGATGCCGATGTCGGCGCGGTCGGCATTGCTCATTGAATGCAGCAGCGCCAAGGCTGCGCGGTAGCGCTGATGGTCCTGCGGCCGCGGCCGCGCGAACATTTCGGTGAAGAACCCCATGATCCATGGCCCCTAGTTGGTCCTCCCGACTCAAACATATAGGGCGAATGTTAAAATTGTGCAGTGCAGCAATTGCATGGCAGCCATGCCCGGACGATTCTTTTCGTCACAATCGATTTTTTTGAAACTTTTACGGTCTGTCGAACGTAGGCGTGGTGCCGGCACGTTGCCGGCTTTTTCCTCGCCACTCCTGGCGACCTTGCCGGGCTGCATGAATGCAGTCCGGCTTTTTTGCTATGCGAACGGCTAAACTGGTTAACGTCGAAGGCATTCATTTTTAACGAGCAAGCTCTATGGTGCGACCGTCTCACATATGTGCTTGACGAGACGGGAGGCTGACATCGGCACCGGAGCCAAGCGGGATTTCGCGTCCTTGCTCGACGATCTCTTCGTTGCCTCCGACAAGGTCGAGGCGGGCGAGGAGGCGGCGGCGCGGCCGACCATTCCGTTCGACTATCTCTCGGTGGCCGATGAGCTCCATTCCGGCCGCATCAAGGTTTCCGGCGAGACATTCGCGGCCGAATATCGTGAAGCCGGCGCCGACTTCGCTGCCGAGTTCGCCGCTCTGCTCGATCAGGCGAAGCTGGCGCTGGCCGGCGAGCAGGCAAGGCCGGAGGAAAAACTGCCGCCGATCGACCCCGACGCGATCGCTGCCGAACTTGGCCTCGATCATCCGGTGAAGAGCGCTGACCTTGGCCGCATGCGGCGCAGTTTCGCTTTCGCCAACCACCCGGACCGCGTTGCCCCGCATCTGCGCCAGCGCGCCATGATCCGCATGCAGGTGGCCAACATGCTGATCGATGAAGCCAAGCGGCGCGCCGTGGCCGGAGCCCGGCCCTAGCCCTTAAGAGTTCACGCAAAAGTCGTCTGGACCGGGTTGGAGAACACCCGCGCTTTGCAGTATGCTCGGGCTTCCTCCCCGCGCCGTCGCGCAAAGTTCCCCGCCGGAGAAACCCCCATGCACAAACGCCGTCTCGGTCGGACCGATCTTCTTGTGTCGCAGATCTGCCTGGGCTCAATGACCTGGGGCCAGCAGAACACCGAGGCCGAAGGCCATGCGCAGATGGACCTGGCCTTTGAGCGCGGCGTCAATTTCATCGATACGGCCGAGCTGTACCCGATCCCGCCCAAGGCGGAGACGCAGGGGCGGACCGAAAAGATCATCGGCAGCTGGATGAAGGCCAACGGCAATCGCGATAAGGTGATCATCGCCTCGAAGGTTGTCGGCCGCACCGGCAACACCTGGTTTCGCGGCGACCGCCCGTCCAAGCTCGCGCGCGCCGATATTTTCGATGCGGTCGAGAAGTCGCTGACCAAGCTCGGCACCGACTACATCGATCTCTACCAGATCCATTGGCCGGAACGGGATATTCCGTGGGGCGCCAACCCGACCCGCGTCGGCGCCGTGGCGCGTCGAGCCGACACCGAAGGCGCTCCATCAGGCGAGACACCGATCGCCGAGACGCTTGGCGTGTTCGATGAGCTGGTGAAGGCCGGGAAGATCCGACATTTCGGCTTGTCGAATGAGAGTTCCTGGGGCGTCATGCGCTACCTTGCCGAAGCCGACAGGGGCATCGGCCCGCGGCCCGTGTCGCTGCAGAACGCCTATAACCTCGTCAACCGCACCTTCGAGGTGAACCTGGCCGAGGTTTGCCAGCGCGAGGAGATTGCTTTCCTTCCCTATTCGCCGCTGGCGCAAGGCTATCTAACCGGCAAATACGATCACGGCGCGCGCCCGCAAGGCTCGCGCTCGCAGCTCTTCAACCGCGGCCAGCGCTACGAGACGCCGAATGCGGCGCAAGTCCTGCTCGAATACAACACCTTGGCGCGCTCCTTCGGCATGGAGCCGGCGATGTTCGCCAATGCCTATGTCTCGAGCAGGCCCTTTGTCACCTCCAACATCATCGGCGCGACGGCCATTTGGCAGCTGGAAATGGCGCTGTCCTCGGTCGAGGTCAGATGGACCGAGGAGATGCAGAAGGCGGTCGATGCGGTTCATCAGCGCGTCGGCAATCCGTGTCCTTGACCAGAATTGTCCAACGATAACAAAAGGGAGGGGACGGCAATGAATTTTCCAATCGAAACCGTGCGGGGAAGATTTCCGGCGCTGTCGCTGACCGACAAGGGCCGCCGTCGCATCTATCTCGATAACCCGGCCGGCACCCAGGTGCCGCAAGCGGTGGCGGACGCGGTGTCGCGATGCCTGCTCACCACCAACGCAAATCTCGGCGGCTTTTTCGAAACGACGGTCGCCGCGCAGACGGTGGTCGACGACGCGCATGCGGCGATGGCCGATTTCCTCGGTGCCGCGAGCCCAGAAGAAATCATCGTCGGCGCCAACATGACGACGCTGACCTATCACATGTCGCGTACGCTCGGCCGCGCCATGAAGCCCGGCGACGAGATCATCGTCACGCGCATGGACCATGAGGGCAATGTCTCGCCCTGGCTGCAGCTTGCCGAGGACCTTGGCCTCGTCGTGCGCTTCCTGCCGTTCGACGAGAAAAGCTGGCAGCTTGAGGAGGCGGCATTGCGCGCGCTGCTTTCGGAAAGGACGCGGCTCGTTGCGCTCAACTACGCCTCGAACCTCACCGGGTCGATCAACCGGGCGAAGGCGCTGACGGCCGTAGCCAAGCAGGCCGGCGCGCTGGTCTATGTCGATGCCGTGCAGTTCGCGCCGCATGGCCTGGTCGACGTGCAGGGGCTCGGCTGCGATTTCCTGGTGTGCTCGGCCTACAAATTCTTCGGCCCGCACATGGGCATCCTGTGGGGACGACGCGACCTCATTGACACGCTCAAGCCCTACAAATGCCGCTGCTCGTCAAACGGCCTGCCGGAACGCTTCGAGCTCGGCACGCCGCAGATCGAGCTGATGGCCGGTCTCACCGCCGCTGTCAACTATTTCGCCGATCTCGGTGCGGCGGCCGGCGAGGGCGGCGCGCGGCGGCAACGGATCGCCAGGGCGTTCGAAGTGTCGATCGCCTACGAAAACACGCTGGCGCAGAAACTGATCGACGGCCTGTCCGGTATTTCCGGCCTGGCCATCCACGGCATCACCGATCCGGGCCGGATCGGCGAACGCGTGCCGACCGTGTCGTTCACCGTCGAGGGCATCGTGCCGGAGACGATCGTGCGGCAGATGAATGCCGAAGGTATCTTCCTATGGTCAGGCCACAACTACGCCTGGGAGATCGTCCATCAGCTCGGCATTCCGGCCGGCGAGGGCGTCGTGCGCATCGGCATCGCCCATTACAACACGGCGGACGAGATCGACGAGACGCTGGAAAGCGTGCGCCGGGTCGTGGCCATGCTGAGGCAGCAGCGAGCCTGAGCCACGTTGCCTTCACGCAATTCCGGACGGGAAACCGCTACGCACTTTTCCTGGAATTGCTCATCGCTGCTTGCCGCCGAAGCCGGTCAGGAAAGCAGTGAGGTTGTCGCTGAGCGCGTCGCACAGATAGCCGCCCTCCTGGACGATCACCGTCGGCAGGCCGAGCCCGGCGATGGCCTCGCCGATGCGCGAGAAGCCGGGCGTCGTGACGGAAAGGCCACCAAACGGGTCGCCCTCGAAAGCATCGAGCCCGAGCGCCACGACAAGCGCCTCCGGCGCAAAGGCGCAGATGCGCCGGAAGGCGGTCACCAGCGCCTCAAGAAACGCAGCGTCGCCGGATTTGCGCGGCAGCGGCAGGTTGAGATTGTAGCCGAGGCCGGCGCCTTCGCCGCGCTCATCCGCATACCCCCAGAAGAACGGATAGAAGCGCACCGGATCGGCATGCAGCGACACCGTGAGCACGTCCGGCCTTGCATAGAAGATACCTTGCGTGCCGTTGCCGTGATGCAGGTCGACATCGAGGATCGCCACACGTGCCGCGCTCCTTCGCAGCACCTGCGCCGCGACCGCCGAATTGTTGATGAAGCAAAATCCCCCGGCGACATCGACGAAGGCATGATGGCCGGGCGGACGGCAGAGCGCGTAGGCCGAAGAC
>NZ_RZOI01000412.1:0-5431 GCF_004022645.1 Mesorhizobium sp. M4A.F.Ca.ET.020.02.1.1
GCATAGGAGCCAAGGACGTCGCCTTCGACTACGACAAGCTGCAATGGGTCGAGAAGAACGGCGACCGCTGGCTTGTCGCCGAGACGACGAAGGAAGCCCTGACGGCCCTGCCGGACTTCGACAGGAAGCCGTATGATCCGGCACCGGCTGCTCAGACCGACACGACAGCGCAGGCGCCGTCGACCACGACGGACGGCACTGGCGCGCAGAAGCCTGTCGATATGAATGCCGCGCCGGCTGAACCGGTGAAGAAGGCGGATGGCAACCTCGCCACCAACATAATCGGCGAATCCGTCTACAATGGCACAGCCGACGACGCGCAGAACATCGGCGACGTCAATGACATCGTTCTCACCAAGGACGGCAAGGCCGAGGCGCTCGTCATCGGCGTTGGCGGCTTCCTCGGCATAGGCGAAAAGAACGTCGCCTTTGACTTCGCCAAGGCCAAGTGGGCCGAAAAGAACGGCGATCGCTGGCTGGTCGCCGAGACCACGAAGGAAGAGCTGCAGGCGCAGCCGGACTTCAACCGCAAGGCCTACGATCCGGCGCCGGCAACCACAGCGTCGACCGAGGTCCCGAAGGCCGCGGCTCCGACTGCGACCGCTCCGGCGCCGATGGACAAGACAGCCGAGGCCCCGGCCGCTCCTGCGCCTGACGCCAAGGCAACCGACCCGACACAGACCGCGGCAATCGATAAGTCGACGCTGACGGAGATGCCGGTCGGCGAGATCCGGGGCGACGACCTGAAAGGGACGACCGTCTACGGCGCCAACGATGTCCAGGTCGGCGAGATCGGCGATGTCGTGCTGACGCCCGACAACAAGCCGGACGCGGTGATCGTCGATGTCGGCGGCTTCCTCGGCATCGGCGAAAAGGAAGTCGCTGTCGGCATGGACAACCTCAAATTCATGACCGACAAGGACGGCAAGAAGTACCTCTACACCACCTTCACCAAGGAACAGCTCGAAGCGCAGGCGGCCTATGACAAGGGCAGCTACGCCGAACAGCGGGACCAGCAGAGGATGATAGTGAAGTAAAGGCAATGGGAGTTGGGCGGTAGGCAGTAGGGAAGCAAGCTTTTCTACTGCCTACTGCCTATTCACATATCCAACCACGCCATCCTCCGTTAGCTCCGCCAGCGCCAGCGACTGGTCGAGATGCTCGGCCCGCCAGGCCAGCAGCCTTTCAGCAAATTGCAGTCGGACCGCGAGATAGGCAGGATCGTTGGCGACGTTGGTCAGTTCGCCCGGGTCCCTCGCAAGATCGAACAGCAACGGCGGCAGGCCGCCGCCGAAATGCACATATTTGAAGTCGTTCGAACGGATGACGGCGAGGTTGCACTGGCGCGAGCCGATGCCGAAGTGGCGCTCGGCCTCGCCGTCGGCCACCGAGCGGAAATCGAATTCCCAACGCGCGGCGTCGCGCCAGTCGCGCGGCGCGCCGCCTTCCAGGAACGGTTTCAGTGAGCGGCCGTCGAGGTGCGGTGGCGGATCCTCGCCGAGGAGATCGAGCAGGGTCGGCAGGATATCGACGGCTTCGCTGAAGCAGTCGACCTTGCCGCCGGTCGCATGGCCCAGGCGCGGGTCGCGGATGATCAGCGGGATGTGGTAGCTGCCGTCGAAGAAGCCGCCCTTGCCGAGCATGAAATGCTCGCCCATCATCTCGGCGTGGTCGGAGGTCAGCGCGATCACGGTCTCGTCCCAGGCTGTCGCCGCCTTGAGCGCCTGCCAAAGGCGTCCGAGTTGCGCGTCGACTTCGGAGATCATGCCGTAATAGATGGCCCGGATGGCGCGGATATTGTCCTCGCCCCAGTCGCGCACCCTGCCTTCGGCGCCGGGGCGGAAGTTCTGCCGCATCCGGCAGTCGAGATCGTAAGCGAGGTAAGGGTGGCTCTCGGCCTCGGCCTGCCAGCGCCCGGCGCGACTGAAAGCGGGACCGTCGGCCGGATCATACATGGTGTTGTAGGGCCCAGGCACGATGAAGGGCGGGTGCGGGCTGATGAAAGAGAGATGCGCGAACCAGGGCGCGCCGCGCTCCTGCTCGCCCAGCCAGCGGATGAACTCACCAGCGAGGAAAGCCGTCGGCGTCTGGTCCTGCGAGTAAACGGGTGGCGCATTGGACACGGGGTCGCTCGGTTCGCCAACCGGGCGGTGGATGTCCGGATGGCCGGCACTGACGTCGATGCCTTGGGCCCGCAGCCAGGATAGCCAAGGCTTCTGATGCTCGGGCAGGAATTGGCGCACCGTGAAGCCGGGCAGGACGCCCTCATAGGTTCTCAGCCTGGGGTCGCCGGGTGAAAGCAGGCGCGGATCGAGCGAGACGTCGGTATAGCCGAAAAGCGTCGGGTCATAGCCAAGCGCCCGGGCGGCAAGCGCGATGTTGCCGTGGCGGGCATCCAGCGGCGTGCCGTTGCGGCAGACGCGGTTGTTCATCTGATAGAGGCCGGTATAGAGGCAGGCGCGCGCCGGCGAGCAAGGGGCCGCGCCGCCATAGTGCCGGCGAAACAGGACGCCCTCGGCGGCAAGCGCGTCGGCATTCGGCGTTTTCACCACGGGATGACCGGCGGCGGAGAGGCAATCGCCGCGCCACTGGTCGCATGTGATCAGGAGAATGTTGGGGCGTCCGCTCTTGCTGGCCACGCGCTTGCTCCTTATCCGGCACGCCGCTCATGGAGCCGAATTCAGGCCGCCGCGCAAGGCCCCTGCCCATCTATTGATTGGTGAACAAACAGTGCGATATTGTTCACTTTTACAGCACAGTCCATTCTGTGTTTGCGTCCTTTGCCGCGGCCGTGCCGATCCTCATATTGGCGTGGACAGCGGCGAGGGCCGCACCAGCCAAAAAGGAAGGAGCAAGACAATGCTCGACCAGATCAAGGGCCTGCATCACGTGACCTCGATGGCCAGCGATGCACGCCTGAACAATGAATTCTTCACCAGGAAACTCGGCCTGCGCCGGGTCAAGAAGACCGTCAATTTCGACGCGCCCGACGTCTACCATCTCTACTATGCCGACGAGGTCGGCACGCCGGGTTCGGTGATGACCTATTTCCCGTTCCCCAATATCGGCAAGGGCCGGCATGGGGTGGGCGAGGTTGGCACCACGGTCTATTCGGTGCCCGAAGGCACGCTTGCCTATTGGGAAAAGCGCTTCGCCGACGAAGGCGTGAGCGGCGTTTCCCGCACGGAGAGCTTCGGTGAGAAGCGGCTCAACTTCGCCGGTCCCGACGGCGACGGTTTTGCGCTGGTCGAGGACAGGTCCGATAGCCGAGCGCCCTGGGTGAAGGGCGGGGTCCCGACCGACGAGGCGATCCGCGGTTTTCACTCGGTCGCCCTGAGGCTGAAGGACGGCGGCGCCACCGAGGAGTTGCTGAAGTTCATGGGCTACGAGGAGGTCGACAAGTCCGGCAATATCCGCCGGCTGGCGATCAAGAACGGCAATGGCGCCGATGTGGTCGACATCGAATCGTTGCCGGGTGCCGGCTTCGCCAATCTCGGCGCCGGCTCGGTCCACCATGTCGCATTCGCGGTCGAGGATCGCGCCAGGCAGCTCGAGGTCCGCAAGGCGCTGGTCGATACGGGCTACGGCGTGACACCGGTGATCGACCGCGACTATTTCTGGGCGATCTATTTCCGCACGCCGGGCGGCGTGCTGTTCGAGGTGGCGACCAACGAGCCGGGCTTCAACCGCGACGAGGACACCGCCCATCTCGGCGAGGCGCTGAAGTTGCCGACGCAGCACCAGCACCTGCGGCCCTATCTCGAACAGCACCTGCAGAAGCTGGAAGACTGAGCCATGAGCAAGGATGCCTACTTCCACAAGCTGCTGCCCGGTTCGCCGGGCAGCCCGCTGCTGTTCGTTTTCCACGGCACAGGAGGCGATGAGAACCAGCTGATATCGCTGGGGCGCGAGCTTCTGCCCTCGGCAACCATCGTGTCGCCGCGCGGCGACGTGTCGGAGCAGGGCGCCGCGCGCTTCTTCCGCCGCACCGGCGAGGGCGTCTATGACATGGACGACCTCGCGCGGGCGACCGGCAAGATCGCCGGCTTTATGAAGGCGCATGTCGAGGCGGCGAAACCCTCGGCAGTTCTCGGGCTCGGCTATTCCAACGGCGCCAACATCCTGGCCTCGGTGGCTTTTGCGCAGCCAGGCCTGCTCGACGCGGCGGCGTTGATGCATCCGCTGATCCCGTTCGAGCCGCAGGTGAAAGGCAGCCTTGCCGGCCGCCATATGCTGATCACGGCCGGCAAACGCGATCCGATCTGTCCGCCCAGCCTGACGTCACGGCTGGAGGCCTATTTGCGCGCCGATGGCGCCGATGTCACAGTGGAATGGCACGATGGTGGGCACGAGGTGCGGCCGAACGAAATCGAGGCGGCGCGGCGGTTCTTCGCCGCCTTGCCGGTTGAAGGGAGCGTGAGCAATGGCTGATCAATTGCCCGAGATCGAACTGGAGGATCGCGGCTCCAAGGGCCGCTATGTTCTGCGCGGGCCCGGCGGCGCCGAGGCCGAGATGACCTTCACCAAGATCGGCGAGCACCAGCTCATCATCGACCACACCGAGGTGCCGGACGTGTTTCGCGGCCAGGGCGCGGGGCTTCGCCTCGTCACCCGCGCCGTCGAGGACGCGCGCGCGGCCGGCAAGAAGATCATCCCGCTCTGCCCGTTCGCCAACGCCCAGTTCCGCCGCCATCCGGAATGGGCCGACGTGCTGAAGCAGTAGTCGCCGCCCCTTTGGGTCGGCAGCCACAAATCCAAGCGCCGGTCTGGCATTTGCGCGATTTAGCCATCTTGCCTAAGTAGAGGTATCGTCCGCGGGCGCATTCGCCGTCCGCGGCCCGCCACCTCAAGCCAATGGCCTCCTGATGACCGCAACCGACCTCATCCCCGTCTTCGACGGCCACAACGACACGCTGCTCAGGCTCTACCAGTCGAAGGAAGCGGATGTCGAAAAGCTGTTCATCGAAGGCACGCCGGGCGGCCATATCGACCTGCCCCGCGCAAAAAAGGGTGGCTTTGCCGGCGGCATGTTCGCGATCTTCCCGCCGCCGATCCAGAAGACCAAGCGCAGCGCCGTGCCGCCGGCGCCGAGCGACAACGAACCCCTGCCGCCGGAGCTGCCGCGTGCCGAGGCGGTCACATCGACCATCGGCATGGCCTCGATCCTGTTTAGGCTGGAGCGGGCAGGCGCGCTGACCGTCTGCCGCAGCGCCGGTGACGTGCGCGAGGCGATGGCGAAGGGCTCGATCGCGGCGGTGTTCCATATCGAAGGCGTCGAGGCGATCGATCCCGAGCTTGCCATGCTAGACGTGCTGCACGTCGCGGGGCTGCGCTCGCTGGGCATCGTCTGGAGCCGCCCCAACGCCTTCGGCAACGGCGTGCCGTTTCGCTTTCCGTCGTCGCCGGACACAGGGCCCGGCCTGACCGACGT
>NZ_RZOI01000413.1:0-5425 GCF_004022645.1 Mesorhizobium sp. M4A.F.Ca.ET.020.02.1.1
CACCACGACCATCACCGCGTTGGCCTGCCGGCTTGGCGATCATCTGAGCAAGATCATCGCCGTCTAGGCAATTCCAGGAAAAGTGCGTCGCGGTTTTCCGTCCGGGAGGAAATCAATCATTCGGAAGAAGCAGGCGGCGCCGGCAACCCGACAGGCCGCCGGCGCCGCCCTGGCGCGCCTTTGGGGGGAATTGTTCCGCCGCCGGGCTTAAAGCCCGTAGACGGCGATGCGCACCAGCACCGCTGCTGCCGCCAACGCGACCAGCAGAATGCCGAGGCCGATCGGCGAACCCCAGCCGTACCATTCCATCGCCAGCTTGGCGTATTTGAACTCCTCTTCGTGCGAGAGGGGAGTCCGCTGCTGAATCATGCTCATTTTCTGCTCCTTGTCGGCGACCGGGCCTTGCCTTGCGCAAGCTGTGGTCGCATATTGCTACTGTACGTCTTAATGTTAGACAATTTGATAGTTAGATGATCGAAATAAAATCGTCAAGCACGAATCGAACCGATATGACGGCCACCATCAGCCAGGCCATCATGCGCTGGCAGGATGCGACCCAGGCCTATGACGAAGCGGTTGGAGCGAGGCTCGGGCTGAATGCGGCGGAGCGCCAATGCCTCGGCCTGCTTTATGGCGGCCCGCAATCGGCGGGCGCGGTGGCGGTGGCGACCGGGCTGACGCCGGCCGCCGTCACCGCTCTGATCGACCGGCTCGAGGCGCGCGGCTTGCTGACGCGCACACGCAGCTTGGAAGACAGGCGCAAGGTGGTGATCGAGGCGACCGATCTGACCCGCGAGCTGTCGGCGCGCTATTATGGCGCGATCGCGCGGGACGGGGAAAGGCTGATCGCAAGCTTCAGCGACGCCGAACTGGCCGCCGTCCAGCGCTTTATCACCGCCGCGCTCGACCTGCAGCGCGAGCAGCTTGCCCGGCTGAAGGCCGAGGCGGCGGATGCCGGCTGATCCCGGCAGCTTGCTGACCCAAGTGGCAGCTTGCTGATGACAAGTGGCCGCAAATACTCGGAGCGGTCCAACCGCCTCATTGGCGACTGAACCGCTCCCTAGGTCGGCTGGGCGACGCCGACTTCAAAGCGCGACGCGCTGAAACGGATTCAGGCGCCGCGCTACAAGCACTTATCTTGATGCATGTCGCCCAAACCGCTGCGCGCTTTGGGCGACATGCACTAGACCGTCGCCGGGTCGAGCGCCGGCTTGCCCTTATGGCGGGCGACGATGCCGGCGAGATCGGCGCTACCGAAGGCATCGCGCAACACGTCGAAGGACGGCAGCACGAAATAGGCGCGCTGGAACTTGTCGATCTCGTAGCCGGTGCGCATCACCGTCTCGAGGTCGAACGGCACGTGGTGGGCGTCCTTGCCCTCGATGGCGAACTGCAATTCGGTGAACGACGACATCAGTCCGGCGCCGAAAGCCTTCACCGGCTGGCCGGGTTCCCGGATCAGCCCATATTCAGCGCTGTACCAGTAGAGGCGGGTGATCATCTCGTCGCCGCCAAGCGCGATCAAGTCCTCCGCCTTCTGGCCATACATCTGCATGAAGTCAGCGAAGACCGGCTGCGTCAGGATCGGCACATGGCCGAAGAAATCGTGGAACATGTCGGGCTCGACGATGTAGTCGAGCTCCTCCTTCGTCCGCAGCCAGTTGGTGACCGGGAAGCGGCGGTTGGCGAGATGGTCGAAGAAGGGCGCGGCCGGGATGAGGCCCGGCACGGCGACGATCTCCCAGCCGGTCAGCTTGCGCAGCTTCTCGCTGATCACGCCGAAATCCGGGATCCGGTCGAGTAGGCCGAGTGCCGCGACGCCGTCGAGATAGGAGCGGTGCGCGAGCTTCTGCGTCAGCTTGGTCTGGCGGTCGCACAGCGTGCGCCACACCGCCTGCTCGTCGGCGCTGTAGTCGTAGCCCTGCGCCACGGTGAAATCGGCACGGCAGACCGAATAGTCGCCGCGCAGCCCCTGCGCCGCGCAGTCGCGGGCGTAATCGGCAACGCTGATCGTCATGGCTGTTCTCCTCGCGAAATCATGACTGGGTCAATTATTTCCGAAGCTTAGCCCGAGACCGCGAGGCAATTCCGCTTTGATCATGGCCTGCTTGCGCAATTCGAGGTAAAAGACGCTATCGAAAGGCTGTTGGAGAGTGAAAATGCCTCAGTTTGACGATTTCGAGATCAAGATGCTCGATATCCTGCAGCGCGACGGACGCAAGCCCGTATCGGAGCTGGCGCAGGAGATCGGCCTGTCGACCACGCCGTGCGCGCGGCGTTTCGAGGCGCTTCAGAGCGCCGGCATCATCAAGGGTTTCGCCGCCGTCCTCAGCCGCCGCGCCGTGGGCCTGATGGTCGAGGTGTTCATCCAGGTGCGGCTCACCAGCCACAGCGACGGCTCGCCGGAAAGCTTCATCGCCGCCGTGCAGCGCATGGACGAGGTGTCCTCCTGCTGGACGATGACCGGCGACCATGATTTCCTGCTGCATGTGATGGTGCCCTCGGTCGACGACCTCAACGCCTTCGTCATGCACCGGCTGATGCGGCTCTCCGGCGTGCGCGACGTGCACACCCAGCTCGTGCTGCAGAACATCAAGGGACCAGGCCACGTGCCGCTCGCGCATCTCAGGCGGTAGCGGCCGGCGCGCCATTCCTGCGGAAAAGCTGCACCGAAACTGCTGAAGCAAGCCAACTCGCCATCCAGATCGACGGTTAGGACCAGCGGATCGCCACCGCAAAGGGTCCGCCATGAAAATCGTGCTGATCAACCCGCCGCACACCGCCATCGGCAGCCGCGTGCCGGACGACCATTTGCCGCCGCTCGGCCTTTTGGCGCTCGGCGGTCCGCTGCTCGACGCAGGCCATGAGGTGCGGCTCGTCGATGCCGAATTCGGGCCAATGCCGCTTCCGACGCTGGTTGACGACGCGCTGCGCGGCGATCCCGACTGCATCCTGATCGGCCATTCCGGTTCGACGTCGGCACATCCGACCGCGTTGCGGATCGCCAGGATGGTCAAGGTACGCTCGCCGCGGACGCTGGTGATCTATGGCGGTGTGTTTCCGACCTACCATTGGCACGACATACTGGCCGCGACCGATGCCTTCGATTTCATCGTGCGCGGCGAAGGCGAGGCGACCATCGTGTCGCTGGTCGAGGCGTTGGACCGGCGCCGGCCGCTCGCCGATGTGGCCGGCATCGCCTATCGCGACGACCTCGACCGTCCTTTCGCCACGCGCCCCGCAGGCACGATCGTCAATCTCGATGCTTATCGTGTCGGCTGGGAGCTGATCGATGTCAGACGCTACAGCTATTGGGGCGGCAAGCGCGCCGTGGTCATGCAATTCTCACGCGGCTGTCCGCATCTGTGCAACTACTGCGGCCAGCGCGGCTTCTGGACCCGCTGGCGCCATCGCGATCCCGTGAAATTCGCGCGCGAGATCGCCTGGCTGCACCGTGAGCATGGCGTCGAGCTGATCAATCTCGCCGACGAGAACCCGACGTCCTCGAAGAGAGCCTGGCGGGCCTTTCTCGAGGCCATGATCGCCGAGAGCGTGCCGGTGCTGATCGTCGGCTCGACCCGCGCCGACGACATCGTGCGCGACGCCGATATCCTGCATCTCTATCGCAAGGCCGGTGTCATCCGCTGGCTGCTCGGCATGGA
Organism: Mesorhizobium sp. M4A.F.Ca.ET.020.02.1.1; assembly: GCF_004022645.1. NCBI lineage: Bacteria > Pseudomonadati > Pseudomonadota > Alphaproteobacteria > Hyphomicrobiales > Phyllobacteriaceae > Mesorhizobium > Mesorhizobium sp. M4A.F.Ca.ET.020.02.1.1. The sequence goes on from NZ_RZOI01000413.1 coordinate 3,663, forward strand.
GAACACCGACGAGGAGACGTTGTCATTGATCCGCAAGGGCGGCAGCACCGCGTCCGACCGCGAGGCGATCCGGCTGCTCAGGCGGCACGGCATCTTATCGATGGCGACGTGGGTGGCCGGATTCGAGGACGAGGGCTTTCACGATCTGTGGCGCGGCTTCCGCCAGCTCATCGCCTACGATCCGGACCAGATCCAGGCGCTCTATGTCACGCCGCACCGTTGGACGCCGTTCTTCCGCATCGCCCGGGATCGCAGGGTGATCCAGACCGATGTCCGGCTTTGGGACTACAAGCACCAGGTGCTGAAGATGACGCGGCTGCAGCCGTGGATGCTGTTCTTCAGCGTCAAGCTGATCGAGCTCGCCGTGCAGTCGCGGCCGAAGGCGCTGGCGCGCGTCCTGTTCCATCGCGATCCCGAGCAGCGCCATTCGATGCGGTGGTACACGAAGATGGGCCGCCGCGTCTGGTTTCGCGAAGTCTGGGGGTTCCTGGTCCGCGACCGCCGCGTGACGGACGGACCGAGCCTCGCCGAATTCTGGGGCGCGCCGCAGGACGCCGAGGAGGAATCGATGATTTTTCAGCGTCCGGCGCCAAGGCCGACGGCTTCGGCTATGGGATCGCTTGAGCAGAAAAAATTAGCCGGCTGATTATAGCGATTGGCCGTTTCTCGGAAACGGCGAACTTGCCGCGTCAGGGCACGATCAGGGTGCCGGCGCCGTGCTCGGTGAACAGCTCCAGCAGCACCGAATGCGGCGTCTTGCCGTTGAGGATGACGACGCCCTCGACGCCGCGCTCGATCGCCTCGATGCAGGTCTCGACCTTCGGGATCATGCCGCCCGACACGGTGCCATCCCTGATCAGCGCCTTGGCCTCTGAGACCGTCAGCTCGTCGATCAGCTTCTTGTTCCTGTCGAGCACGCCGGGCACGTCGGTAAGGAACAAGAGCCGCGAGGCCCTGCAAGCGCCGGCAATCGCCCCGGCGAAGGTGTCGGCATTGATGTTGTAGGTGTGGCCGTCGCGGCCGGGCGCCACCGGCGCCAGCACCGGGATCATTTCGGAGCGGGCGAGCAGGTCGAGCAGCGTGCGGTCGACCTCGACCGGCTCGCCGACGAAACCGAGATCGAGCACCCGCTCGATGTTGGAGTCCGGATCGATCATGGTCTTGCGCGCCTTTTCGGCGAACACCATGTTGCCGTCCTTGCCGCACAGCCCGATCGCCCATTCGCCTTCGGCATTGATCAGCGCCACGATCTCCTTGTTGATCGAGCCGGCCAGCACCATCTCGACGATCTCGACCGCCTTCTGGTCGGTGACGCGCAAGCCCCCCTCGAACTTGGATTCGATGCCCATCTTGTTGAGCATGGCGCCGATCTGCGGTCCACCGCCATGCACGACGATCGGATTGACGCCGGACTGTTTCAGCAATGCGATGTCGCGGGCGAACGCCTTGCCGAGCTCGCTGTCGCCCATGGCATGGCCGCCATATTTCACCACGACCGTCTTGTTCTCGTAGCGCTGCATGTAGGGCAGCGCGCGCGAAAGCAGCGCGGCCTGCATTTCGGCGGTGGCGGCGATATCCGTCATCGGTGCGTTCCCAAGTGGCAAGGATGGCGCGCGTCTTAGCGGGAATTGCCGCAGGCCGCAAACGGCTTTGCTGTCACAATCGTGAAATCGTGCTTCCGTTCTCTAGCCCGGCACCTTGAGCGGCGGGCGCCGCTCAAGGTGCCGGGCTAGAGAACGGAAGCACGATTTCACGATTGTGAC
>NZ_RZOI01000414.1:0-5423 GCF_004022645.1 Mesorhizobium sp. M4A.F.Ca.ET.020.02.1.1
ACCTCTTGCCGCTTCGGGTCGTTCTCGAAATTGATGGCGCCCTGGGCGAGGCCATAGAACCAGCGCCGCAGGGTCGGCATGTCGATGTCGTCGAGGCCGAGCGAGCGCGCCAGGCTGAGTGTCGACACCGGCTCGAAATAGTCTGCCATCAGTTCCGCCGTGCCCTGTTCGGCGATCTGGTCGAGAAAGGGCCCGGCGATCGAGCGCACGAGGTCGCCGGCATAGGAGGCGACGGTGCGCGGCCGATATTTTGGATCGACGCCCTGGCGAAGGTCTTTGTGCGTCTCGCCGTCGGTGGTCAGGATGGTCGGCTTGCCGAAGGAGCGTTCGACCGGCGACGTGCCGACCACCGCCGAGAAGATGTCGGGCGACTTGGCGACGGTCTCGACATCCTTCCAGCGGGTGACGAACCAGAGGTTGACCGCCGGCACATAGGCGACCGGGGCGCTGCGCCTGAGCTCGGCATAGATCGGGTAAGGATCGGCTTCCAGCGCCTCGACGGTGATCTCGTCGGCAAAGCTCAATGCCGTCACTCCCTCTGCGATGGAAGGGGCGGCGTCAGCCGCCGCCCCTGACTTCTTTCAGTCCTTCAAAGGCACTCCGAGATTTTCGAAGGCGACTGGATCGCGGCCCTTCAATGCACTCGCCAGCAACAGGCCGACCACGGCGGCGATCAGCACCAGGGACGGCAGGAACACGCCGAGGAAGCCGCCAGCGCCCGACAGGCTGCCGAAATTGATGACGATCAGGTAGATGATGATGACGAAGGCGATGAAGGTCAGCCCCGGCAGCACGGTGGTCTTCAGCGCGTTTTCCTGGGCGGACGGATTGGCGCGGAAGTACATCACCACGGCCAGCGAGGCCACGGCCATCATCACGATGACGCCGAGCGTCGCGACATTGGTCAGCCACGAAAACAGCGCCAGCACCGGGTCGAGCCCGAGCACGGCGAAGAGCCCGACGACAACAGCGGCAAGCACGGTCTGGATGACCGAGGCGACATGCGGGCTCTGGTGCGCCGAATGGGTCACGCCGATGGTCTGTGGCAGCAGCTTCTCACGGCCCGCAACATAGATGTAGCGGGCGACCGCGTTGTGGAAGGCCAGCACGCCAGCGAACAGGCTCGACACGAACAAGATGCTCATGGCGTGGGTGAGCGGCGTGCCGGCATAGCGATCGGACAGGCCGAACAGGAAGGTGGTCGGATCCTGCAGGCCCTGCAAGGCTGGCAGCAGCTTGTCGACACCGGCGCCGACCGCCATCAGCCAGGCGGTGACCATGTAGAACAGGCCGATCAGGATGACGGAGAAATAGGTGGCGCGCGGAATGGTGACCTTGGGGTCGCGCGCCTCCTCGGCATAGATGGTGGTCGCCTCGAAGCCGATGAAGGCGGCGAAGCAGAACAGGATGGCGATCGCCGGCGCGCCGCTCGTGATCTGGCTCCAGCTGAACGGTGCCGCCGACAGGCCGCTGTCGCCGCCGGTCCTGAGGATCGTCAGGTCGAGGATCAGCACCACGACATATTCGGCAAGCACGAGCACGGTCAGGATCTTGGCCGACAGGTCGACCTGGCGGTAACCGAGCACGGCGACTATGGCGATGGCGATGAAGCTCCACACCCACCAGGGCAAAGCGATGCCCCAACCGGCGAACAGGCCGGCGGTCGCGGCGCCAAGCAAGCCCATGACACCGATCTGCATGGCGTTGTAGGACAGGATGGCAATCAGCGCCGTCGCGCCGCCGGCGAGGCCGCCGAGCCCGCGCGCCGCGTAGGCATAGAAAGCTCCCGCATTGCCGACGTGACGCGACATGGCGACGTAGCCCACCGCGAACAACAGCAGCAGAACCGTCACGATGAGATAGGTGCCGGCAAAACCGGCGCCGTTGCCCATCAGCATGCCAAGCGGCGTGCCACCCGCCACAGCCGTGAGCGGCGCCGCGGCCGAGATCACCATGAAGGTGATGGCGCCAACGCCAAGGCTGTTCTTCCTCAGCCGGTTCAGTTCGCCGGCTTCAATTGTCGTCATCTTTCCCTCCAGATCCGCGCTTGCGGAAACCAAGTGTCCCTGAAATGCCGGGCCTTCTGCTGGGCCATCAACGTTTCACTATTTGCAACAGCATTTCGAATATAGACTTGCAAAGGAATCGACTTGCTGTCAAGTTAATTCGCACGTTAAGTATCTGATGGAGGATCAGACCGGGATGGGCACGGTGAGCAAAGCCATTTCGCTGCTGGAAATGCTCGGCCGCAGCGCGCCCGAGACGGCGCTTGCCGACCTTGCCAGGCGCGCCGGTTTCGACAAGGCGACGACGCGGCGGCTACTGGTCTCGCTCATCGAGCACGGGCTGGTGGAGCAGGACGAAGCCACGCGGCTCTACCGGCTGGGCGCCGGCATCGCGCGGCTGGCGCTGATGCGCGAGGCGCAGTTTCCGTTCCTGCGCATGGCGGTGCCGGTGGTCGAGCAGCTGGCGGCCGAGACCGGCGAGACCGTGCATTTGTCGGAATATTCAAAGCGCGGCCTGATTTCGGTCCATGTCATCGAGTCGGCCAAGGCCAACCGCGTCAGCGTGCAACTTGGCGAGGTGCTGCCGATGCATGCGACGGCGTCCGGAATTGCCTTCCTGGCGTTCACCGAGGAGCATGTCCGCGCCGGCGTCCTCGCGGGACCGCTGCCGGCCTTCACGCCCCACACGATCGGCGACGCCGAAACGCTCGCCGAACATATCGCCGCCGCCCGCGCGCGCGGCCATTCGACCGGCTCGCAAGGCTATGAGGAAGGCGTGCTCAGCGTCGCGGCACCGATCCTCGGCGCCGACGGTTTCGCCATCGGCACCGTCGCGGTCGCGGCACCAAGGGTGCGGATCCAGAAGGGCGACATCGAGCGTCACGGCGCCAGCGTCGCCGCGGCGGCGCGCGGCATCAGCGAGCGGCTTTTCGGCAGGCTGCCGGGCCGCAAGCGGGCATGACAACAACGACATTGCAGGGAGAACCGACTGTGGAGGAGACACGCCGTATCCTGGTTATCGGCACCGGCGACACCAAGGCCGACGAGCTTCTGTTCATGCGCGAGCGCATCGAGGCGGTCGGCGGCGTCGCCGTGATGATGGACGTCAGCGTGCTCGGCGACCCGCCCTACCGGCCGGCCTATGACAGGCACGCGGTGGCAAAGGCCGCCGACACGACGATCGAGGCGATCATCGCCAGCGGCGACGAGAATTCGGCGATGACGCTGATGGCACTCGGCGCCTCGCGACTGGCGCGCGCGCTCCACGACAAAAGCGAGATCGACGGCGTCATCGCGCTCGGCGGCTCGATGGGCACCGACCTTGCGCTCGACGTGGCACTGGCGCTGCCACTCGGCGTGCCGAAATTCGTCGTCTCGACGATCGCCTATTCGCATCTGCTGCCGCCGGAACGCATCGCCACCGACCTGATGATGATCCTGTGGGCCGGCGGCCTCTATGGCTTGAACAGCGCCTGCAAGGCGGTGCTGTCGCAGGCCTGCGGCGCGGTGGTGGGTGCCGCGCAGGCCGTCGTCAAGCCGGACGCGGCAAAGCCGCGGATCGGCATGAGCTCGCTCGGCAAAAGCTGCCTGCACTATATGGTGAGGCTGAAGCCGGAGCTGGAAAAGCGCGGCTACGAGGTGATCGTCTTCCACACCACCGGCATGGGCGGACGGGCGCTGGAGGCGATCGCGGCGCAAAAGGGTTTTGTCGCGGTGATGGATTTCAGCCTGCAGGAACTCGCCAACCAGCTCACCGGCTCGGTGGTGAATTCCGGCACCGACCGGCTGGAGAATGCGGGCCGGCAGGGCATCCCGCAGATCGTCGCGCCCGGCGCCGTCGACATGGTGGATTTCCCGACCTGGCAAACGGTGCCCTCGCGTTTCATCGAGCGGCCCTACCATGCGCACAACCGGCTGCTCGCCTCGGTGACCTCGGACGCCTCGACCCGCAAGGAGATCGCGCGCGCCATCGGGGAGAAGCTCGCCGCGGCGACCGGCCCGACCGCCTTCATCCTGCCCGCCGGCGGCATCCAGCAATGGGACCAGGAAGGCGAGCCGCTGCATGACCCAGAGGCGCTGTCGGCCTTCGTCGAGGAGATGCGTGCCAGCGTGCCTGCCAATGCCGAGCTGCACGAGATCGCCGGACACATCAATGACGCCGCCTTCTGCGCCAAGGCGCTGGAGATCTTCGACCGCTGGGTCGCCGACGGCATAGTACCGCCGGGCCGCAGGCAAGCCGCATGAGCGGGTCGCTGCCAAAGGCGATGGTGCTCGATTTCGGCGGCGTAGTCACCCGCACGCTGTTCGAGACGCATGCGCTGACTGAGCGCGCGCTGGGTCTGGCGCCGGGCACGCTTGCCTGGCGCGGCCCGTTCGACCCGGCCTCCGATCCTTTGTGGCGGGCCATGCAGGCGGACGAGATCAGCGAGCGCGACTACTGGAGGACGCGCACGCGGGAGGTCGGCCAGCTGGTCGGCGAGGACTGGCGCGACATGTCGACCTTCGTGCAGCGGGCGCGCGGCGCCGACCCGCAGGCCGTAATCCGGCCCGAGGCAGAACGGGCGATCCGGACGGCGCACGCGGCCGGCATCAGGCTGGCCATCCTCTCCAACGAGCTCGACCTGTTCTACGGCACGCAGTTCCGCCAGCGGCTGCCGCTGCTCTCGCTGTTCGAGGCCATAGTCGACGCGACTTATACCAACGTCCTCAAGCCCGATCGCCTGGCCTATGCGATGGTCGGCGAGGCGCTGGAGCTGCCGCTTGGCGAATGCGTCTTCGTCGACGACCAGCAGCGCAACATCGACGGCGCCACCGCCGCCGGCATGCTGACCGTGCATTTCGACGTCGCCCAGCCGGCGCGAAGCTATGCCGAGGCGCTCGGCCATTTCGGCCTCGCCCTCCCCCAATTGGAAACCGGAGTTCCCACCGATGCGTGACATCAACTTCCTCACCGAGAACAACGCCAAGCCGATCTGGCATCCGATGGCGCATCCGGCCGAGATGCGGGCGACGCCGCCGAAGATCATCATGAAGGGCGACGGCGTCTCGGTGACCGATGCCGACGGCCGCACCGTACTCGATGCGGTCGGCGGCTTGTGGAACGTCAACCTCGGTTACAGCTGCGACCCGATCAAGAAGGCGATGGCCGCGCAGCTCGATGCGCTCCCCTATTATTCCGGCTTTCGCGGCACCTCGACAGGACCGTCGATCGAGCTTGCCTACGAGCTCACCGACTGGTTCGCCCCGGAGGGCATGGTGCGTGCCTTCTTCACCTCGGGCGGATCGGATTCGGTCGAGACGGCGCTGCGGCTCGCGCGCCAATATTGGAAGATCCGCGGCCAGGGCGACCGGACGAAGTTCCTGGCGCTGAAGAAGGGCTATCACGGCACGCATTTCGGCGGCGCCTCGGTCAACGGC
>NZ_RZOI01000415.1:0-5420 GCF_004022645.1 Mesorhizobium sp. M4A.F.Ca.ET.020.02.1.1
GCGCAACAGTCCGGAGAAGGTCGTCGGCGCGCGCAAGGCCTGGGCCGAAGAGAACCCGGAAGCGCTGGCGGCGCTGCTGAGGGCCCTGCATCATTCGGCGCGCTGGTGCCAGGATCCGGCCAACCGTGCCGAACTTGCCGCACTGATGGCCGAGCCACGCTTCCTCGGCCGTCCGCCGGCGCTCCAGATGCCGGCGCTGACCGGGCACCTCCAGCTTGGTGGCGGCGCCGAGCGGGCGATCGCGGATTTCTTCGTGCCCTTCGACAAGGCGGCGAATTTTCCGTGGAAGAGCCATGCGCTGTGGTTCTACACGCAGATGGTGCGCTGGGGGCAGTTGGCGCACACGCCGGAAAACCTCGCCATCGCCTGGAACTGCTACCGGCCCGACCTCTATCGCTCGGCGCTGAAGCCGCTCGGCGTGGCGTTGCCCGGCGCCAATGCCAAGGTCGAAGGCGCGCTGAAGGCCGCGACCCCTGTCGGTTCGGCAGGCGCAAGCCTGGTGCTGGGCCCGGACGGGTTCTTCGACGGCCAGATCTTCGATCCCGACGAGATCGAAGCCTACATTGCCGGCCAGAAACACGCTGGTTCCTTGGCGCAGTAGATCCGACGTGCCGGGGTAGCGGATCGCCAATGCGCGCAAGTTGATAAGTCAAAGGCAATTTTGGTGTGCTATATACGCTGCGTTCTCGGGCGGATACGAGATCGATGGATCAGGAAAGACTTCTGGCCGCAGTCCTTTTGGCCGATGTCGTGGGCAGCACGCCTCTCTATGAGCGCATCGGCGACGATGCCGCTCTGCAGCAGGTTTCGGATTGCCTGGACGCAATGGGAGCGATCGTCGCCCAGCACGGCGGCGATTTCATTTACTCGAAGGGCGATGACGTACTCAGCCTGTTCGAGAGCCCGGAGACCGCGCTGAGGGCCGCCTGCCAAATCAGCCACCAATTGACGAAAGGCCCGTTGTGCGCCCGTATCGGATTACATTTCGGGGCGGTCATTCGCGCGCGGGGCGCGGTATTCGGCGACGTTATCAACGTCACCGCCAGGTTGTCCAGCACGGCCAACCCCGGGGAGGTGCTGATCAGCCAGAGCTTCTTCGAAGGCCTTACCGCGGGGAGCCGCAGTGGCCTGCGGCTCCTCGACAAGATGGCTTTCAAGGGGAAGCAAGAACTCTTCGATGTCTATACTCTGAGGAGCGACGACGGGACCCTCAGTAATACGCACATCGCCAGCCGGGGCACCATTGTCGATAGGCGCTCCGTCCCGCCGCCGCAGATCAAGCTAGTCATCGGCTATGGAGATCAGTTGCGATCCTGCCGAAACAACGAATTCGTGACGTTCGGCCGATCTCCGGAATGCAATATCGTCGTCGATCTGCCCTGGGTCTCAAGGCACCACGCCACCTTCACCATTTCAAATGGCAAGGCCCGGCTTATCGAGCGAAGCTCGTCGGGCACATTTGTGTCGATGGGACCCGACCATGAAGTATTCGTGCGCCGCGAAGATATTCTCCTCTTCGGCTCCGGCGTCATCTCGCCTGGACGAAGATCGACCCTCGGCGACGTCCAGGTTCTTCACTACGAAATTGTCTCAGGCTGACCCGGCCTATATTGCCGGCCCGCAATCGGCTGGCTCCCTTGCGCAGACGTTCTGACATGTCGATAGGGCGGCGTGCCGGATCGGACGCCTTTGAGATCAGCCGAAGCGCCATGCCGTCGTCATCCTGGAGCGAAGCGACGCGGCGCAGATCCCAGGATCCGCGCCGTGACGTCCCAATCTGTCAAAATCACCGTGTCGAGAACTGGTTTTGCGGACCTGATTATTTTTGCGCCACTCTTGTGCATTGCACAATAATTGTGCGTGCGCTTGTGCTAATGAACAATCTTTGGCCTGTGCGTCCTGCGGGTCGGCGTGCCGATCCTTGTTCTATGCAGTTGATTTAATTGGTGTTCGTCATCTCATCTGAAACTGGCACGGTTTCTGCATTGCAATAACCAGGCTCCTCGCGGAGTCACGGAACAGGCGTCCAATGGCGGGCGCCACAGGCAAAGCTGCCGCTCAGGTCGACACGCGATCCCGGATGTACGGACGCGAGCGACCTGGCCGGCAGCTTTTTGTTTTGACCGAACACGCAATCGACGGCGCCGGTCCCAAGCGGCGTCCAACCGGAGATGACGATGACGAAACGGATCGGAACTGGAACCACCCTTAAGGGCATGACGCGTCGCGACTTTCTTGCGCGTAGCGCGCTGACGGCGGGGCTGCTGGTGGCGGCGCGCAAGCTCCTGCCTTCGGGCGCCTATGCGGCGACCGCCGCGCCGGAAGTGACCGGCGCCAAGCTCGGCTTCATCGCGCTCACCGACGCGGCGCCGCTGATGATCGCGAAGGAGAAGGGGCTGTTCGCCAAATACGGCATGCCCGATGTCGAGGTGCTGAAGCAGGCCTCCTGGGGCGCGACGCGCGACAATCTGGTGCTCGGCGGCGAGGCCAACGGCATCGACGGCGCCCATATCCTGACGCCGATGCCCTACCTCATGCATACCGGCAAGGTGACGCAGAACAAGCAGCCGATGCCGATGGCGATCGTGGCGCGGCTGAACTACGACTGCCAGGGCATTTCAGTCGCCCAGGAATACGCCGCCACCGGCGTCGGCCTCGACGCCTCCAAGCTGAAGGAGGCCTTCGCCGCCAAGAAGGCCGCCGGCAAGGAGGTCAAGGCCGCCATGACCTTCCCGGGCGGCACGCATGACCTCTGGATACGCTACTGGCTGGCCGCTGGCGGCATCGATCCCGACAAGGACGTCTCGACCATCGTCGTGCCGCCGCCGCAGATGGTGGCCAACATGAAGGTCGGCAACATGGACGTGTTCTGCGTCGGCGAGCCGTGGAACGAGCAGCTCGTCCACCAGGGTATAGGCTTCACCGCCGCCACCACGGGAGAGCTGTGGAAGGGTCATCCGGAAAAGGCGCTCGGCCTGCGCGCCGCCTTCATCGAGAAATATCCGAACGCCACCAAGGCGATCCTGATGGCCGTCATGGAAGCACAGCAATGGTGCGAGGCGATGGAGAACAAGGAGGAGATGGCCTCCATCATCGGCAAGCGGCAATGGATGAACGTGCCGGTCGCCGACATCATCGGCCGCCTGAAGGGCGACATCAACTACGGCAACGACCGCGTCGCCAAGGGCACCGACCTCTACATGAAGTTCTGGAAGGGCGGGGTTTCCTACCCCTTCAAGAGCCATGATGCCTGGTTCCTCGCCGAGAACATCCGCTGGGGCAAGTTCGCGCCGACCACCGACATCAAGGCGCTGGTCGACCAGGTCAACCGCGAGGATCTGTGGCGCGAGGCGGCGAAGGATCTGGGCGTCGCGGCAAGCGACATCCCGGCCTCCTCGTCGCGCGGCGTCGAGACCTTCTTCGACGGCAAGACCTTCGACCCGGCCAACCCGTCAGCCTATCTCGACAGCCTGAAGATCAAGGCTTCTGCTTAGGCGCGACGGCGCAGCACGCCGTCGTCGCCAAAGCGCAAACGGCGCCAAAGCGCCGTTTGTCGCCGGCACCGCCCCAAGCGCAACGGCGCTCGCGCCGTTGTCGCCACTGACCCCACGGAGCTTCGCGAAGACATGTCCATCCAAACCGTCGAGGACACCAAGGTGAAGGCGTTTCCTGTAAAGCCCGCCGAGGTGATCGCCTTCACCGCAAAGGCGAGGCGCCGCATCGACCCGCTGGCGGTTGCCGGCAAGCTGGCGACGGCGCTGGTGCCGCCGGCCGTTGTCATCCTCGTGCTGCTCGTCGTCTGGCAGGTCGCCTGCTCGTCGCCGACGGCCAGCCTGCCGCCGCCGAGCCAGGTGTGGAGCGAGGCCTATGACCTGATCGCGCATCCGTTCTTCGACAACGGCCCGCAGGACATCGGCCTTGCCTGGCGGGTGCTGATCTCGCTGCAGCGCGTCGCCATCGGCTTCGGCATGGCTGCGGTGGTCGGCGTGGCGCTGGGCGCGCTGGTCGGCCAGTCGGTGTGGGCGATGCGCGGCCTCGATCCTGTGTTCCAGATCCTGCGGACCGTGCCGCCGCTCGCCTGGCTGCCGCTGTCGCTCGCCGCCTTCCGCGATTCCAATCCGTCGGCGCTGTTCGTAATCTTCATCACCTCGATCTGGCCGGTGATCATCAATACAGCCGTCGGCGTCCGCAACATCCCGGAGGATTACCGCAACGTCGCCCGCATCCTGCGGCTCAACCAGCTCGAGTTCTTCGTCAAGATCATGGTGCCGGCGGCCGCCCCCTACATCTTCACCGGCCTGAGGATCGGCGTCGGGCTCTCCTGGCTCGCCATCGTCGCCGCCGAGATGCTGACCGGCGGTGTCGGCATCGGCTTCTTCATCTGGGACGCGTGGAACTCCTCGCGGCTGCCCGACATCATCGTCGCGCTCGTCTATATCGGCGTCACCGGCTTCTGCCTCGACCGGCTGGTCGCGGCGGTCGGCGCCTTCGTCACCCGCGGCACAACGGCAAAGTGAGGAGGGCGCCATGACCGCCTATCTGAAGCTCGACCATATGGACAAATCCTTCGCCCGCGGCGGCCAGGTCAGCGAGGTGCTGAAGGATATCAGGCTCACCATCGACAGGGGCGAGTTCGTCTCCATCATCGGCCATTCGGGCTGCGGCAAGTCGACCTTGCTCAACCTCATCGCCGGGCTGACCAGGGTCTCCTCGGGCGCCGTGCTGCTCGAGGACAGGGAGGTCGACAGCCCGGGACCTGAGCGCGCCGTGGTGTTCCAGAACCATTCGCTGCTGCCGTGGCTCACCGTCTACGAGAACATCAACCTTGCCGTCTCCAAGGTCTTCGGCCGCACCAAAAGCCGGGCCGAGCGGCATGAGTGGATCATGCGCAACCTCGATCTCGTGCAGATGGCGCATGCCAGGGACAAGCGCCCGGCCGAGATATCCGGTGGCATGAAGCAGCGCGTCGGCATTGCCCGCGCGCTCGCCATGCAGCCGAAGATCCTGCTGCTCGACGAGCCGTTCGGCGCGCTCGACGCGCTGACCCGCGCCCACCTCCAGGACGCGGTGATGGACATCCACGCCCGGCTCGGCACGACCATGATCATGATTACCCACGATGTCGACGAGGCGGTGCTTCTGTCCGACCGCATCGTGATGATGACCAACGGCCCGGCGGCAACCATCGGCGAGGTGCTTGCCGTGCCGCTCGCCCGGCCGCGCCGACGCATCGAGCTTGCCTCGGACCGCACCTTCCTGCGCTGCCGCGAGGCTGTGCTGAAGTTCCTCTATGAGCGCCACCGCTTCGTCGAGGCCGCGGAGTAGCGCCATGACCGGAAAGCGCGTTTCCGTCGGCAATAGGCAATGCATCGGCAGTAGGCAATCTGCCGCACTGCACAAATTTTATGCTGCCGTGCAAG
>NZ_RZOI01000416.1:0-5411 GCF_004022645.1 Mesorhizobium sp. M4A.F.Ca.ET.020.02.1.1
GCGTCAGCCCGGTGTTCATGTCGCCGTTGAAGTTGACCATGCCGATCGCCCCGCCATACCAGGCGCGCGGGCTCTTCTCGTTCTGCTCGATGAAGCGCATGGCCCAGAGCTTCGGCGCGCCGGTGACGGTGACCGCCCAGGCATGCGACAGGAAGGCGTCGAAGGCATCCATGCCTTCGCGCAGCCGCCCCTCGATATGGTCGACGGTGTGGATCAGGCGCGAATACATCTCGATCTGGCGGCGGCCGATGACACGCACCGAGCCCGGATCGCAGACGCGCGATTTGTCGTTGCGGTCAACGTCCGAGCACATGGTGAGCTCGGATTCGTCCTTCTTGGAGTTGAGCAGCTTCAGGATCTGCTCGGAGTCCGAAATGGCGTCGTCGCCGCGTTTGATCGTGCCCGAGATCGGGCAGGTCTCGACGCGCCGGCCGTTGACGCGCACGAACATCTCCGGCGAGGCGCCGATCAAATACTCGCCTTCGCCGAGGTTGATGAAGAAGGAATAGGGCGAGGGGTTGATCGCCTTCAGCTTGCGCGAAATCTCGGAAGGCTCGGTTTCGCAGCGCTCGTAGAACATCTGGCCGGGCACGACCTCGAACAGGTCGCCGCGCTTGAAGCTGTCCATCGCCCGGCGCACCAGGTTGGCGTATTCGCCGGGCTCGTGGTCGCCGCGCGGCGGGATGCGGTCGGCGGTCCTGAACGGCTCGACGGCGGCGTCGCGCGGCAACCCCTCCGTCGAGAAACCCTTGCCGGAATAGTCATAGCGGTCGGTCCAGGCCTTGGTCGAATAGTGGTCGACGACCAAGATCTCGTCAGGCAGGAACAGCACCAGATCGCGCTGGCTCTCTCTGCGCTCGAGCTTGTAGTCGACCGGGTCGAACTGGAAGGCGAGATCGTAGCCGAAGGCGCCGTAGAGGCCTAGATTGGCGTCTTCCTCGGTCTTGAACAAAGCGGTAATGGCGCGCAGCACGGTGAATACCGAAGGTACGCGGCTGCGCTCTTCCTCGGTGAAGACGCGGCCTGGCTTGGCAACCTCGAGGCGGATGAGCCTTGGCGACGTTTCGGCGATGGAGACCTCGGCAAGACCGTCCAGCGCCTTGGCGATCACCGGCAAAAGCACTTCGCCGCGTCCGTTCAGCGCCTCGATGCGCATGGCGCGTCCGCGCGCGGAAATCACCAGCGGCGGATCAATGATGGCGGTGTCCCAGCGCGTGTAGCGGCCCGGATACTCGTAATTCGAGGAAAACACCGCGCCGCGCCGGGAATTCAGCCCGTCGACATAGGCGTCGATGGCGCCTTCATAGGGCTGCTCCTGGCGGTCGCGGGTGATCGCCACGCCACCCGCTGTGACGAAGCGCTCGGCCCCGTTGTCCAGAACTCTTGTCGTCATTGCCGTCTCCATCAGCGTCTTGCTATTTCAGCTTCTTGGGGCAACGGACCCGGGGATGGCTTCAAAAAACAAATGGCCGCCCGGACATTCCGTTGCGGCCACCCTCTCTTTTCACGCGCACGCGTTCGAACAGGCCGCTGTCAGCGAGCCCACCACCAAATGGTCTTGTTCGAGCGCATGTTCATGGCGATTCCCATAGCGGCGAATGGTCGGCCGCGCAACTGGATTCCACGAGGCTGGTAAAAGCCTCGCTCGCTTAGTCCTCCAGCGTCCCCGACCTTGCATCGTCGCTTCTCCTGTCGCCAACCAGCTTCAGCAGGTCCTCGCCGGCGCGGATGATGCGCCGCGAACGCCTCGTCAGGATGAGGCCGGCCTGGGGCGCGAACACTTCCGTGCTGCCGCCCGTTTCGCCCGGGGCGTGGACGATTTTGGCGAGCCGCGCGCCCTTGGCGACGCGGTCGCCGGGCTTCACGTCATAGACGACCGCGCCACCCTTCGGCGCCGGCATCATGTCGATGTTTTCCAGCGGCGCCACGGTGCCGGTGAAGGGGCCGGGCGTGGCCAAGGCGGGGTCGGTGACAACGCCGCGCGCGACCAGCAGCCGATAGAGCCCCTCGGCATCGGAAGCGGCCAATTCGCCGTCGACGTCGAGCACGCCGCGATATTCGACCGTGGTGGCGACCCGCCGGTCGAAACGCGCCACATCCGCCGGGACATTCTGATAAGGCATGATCGAGGCGCCCTCGAAGGTGCCGTCGGTGTCCTCGTTCCACAGCAGCACCGCATCGACGCCCATGGCCGCCGCGCAATCGGCCATCGCCGGCCACAGGCTGGCGTGGATGTAGAGGTAGGGCAGGCCCTCGTCGTCGCAATGCAGGTCGAGCACGATGTTGTGGCCGAGCGAGAGCTGCAGCAGCCTGATCTTCAGCCGTTGGTCGGGCGTGCCGAGCCTGGTATCGGGCAAGAGCGAAGCGTCCGGTGCGGCAAGCAGCGGAAAGCCGCGGTTGAAGTTGTTGCGCGTGCCGAGATGGAAGCGGCCCTGATGTTCGCCGAAATGGTACTGGGCGCGACCGATCGGGTTGGCCCAGGGCACGATGGTGATGTCGCCCCTGATGCGGCCCTCGGCCTCGGCTCTTGCGAGCATCGGCATCAGCGCGTCGATGGCGACCACGCCCGGCAGTTCGCCGGCATGGAGCGCCGCCTGCAGATAGGCCGAAGGTCCCGCCTTGTCCGTTCCCGCGAAGCGGATCACCGGAAATTCGTAGGAAATGCCCTCGCCTTCGCCAGCGATGCGTTCGATCGTTTTCTGCATGGAGGCCTCCGGGAAAGAGGCGAACCCATGCACTTTTGCGATTGCGCTGTCGATTGGTCCAGGCCGAGGCGCTATGGGCGCAAACCACGCCGATGGCGGCTCTAGGCCAGCGGCTTCAGCTCCTGGGCTATGGTCGGCAGAAGCTCGGAGACGTTGGGGTGGATGTGCATGGCACGCGCCAGCGTCGATATCGGCGCCTTGGCATACATCAGGTCGAGCACCGAGTGGATCACCTCGTCGCCGCCCGGTCCGAGCACCGAGCAGCCGAGGATCTCCCCGGTGTCGGCGTCGGCCAGGATCTTCATGAAGCCCTGCGTCTCGCCCTTTTCCACGGCGCGGCCGACGCGGGTCATCGGCCGCTGGCCGACCAGCGCGCGGCGGCCGGATTTCCTCACCGCGGCCTCGGTCATGCCGCAGCGGCCGAGGGGCGGATCGATGTAGAGCGCATAGGCCTCGATGCGGTCGCTGACCTTGCGCGGATCATTGTCGAGCAGGTTGGCGGCGACGATCTCGAAATCGTTGTAGGAGGTATGGGTGAAAGCGCCCTTGCCGTTGCAATCGCCCATCGCCCAGATGCCGGGCACGCCGGTGCGCAACTGGTCGTCGACGACGATGAAACCGCGCTTGTCGACCTCGACGCCGGCCTTGTCGAGGCCGAGATCGTCGGTATTGGGGTTGCGGCCAAGCGCCAGCAGCACATGCGAGCCGATCGCCGGCGGCTGATCGGCGGAAAAGGTGACGGCGACATCGCCGCCCTGCTTGGCAAAACTGATGTCGTCGGCGCCGAGATGCACCGTGATGCCTTCGTCCTGGAGGATCGACAGGATGGCGGCCGAGACGTCCTCGTCCTCGCGACCGGTCAGCCGCGGGCTCTTCTCGATCACCGTCAGCTCGGATCCGAAGCGGCGGAACATCTGCGCGAATTCGAGCGAGATGTAGCTGCCGCCGACGACGACGAGATGGCGGGGCAGCACGTCGAGATCCATCATCGAGGAATTGGTGAGGTAAGGCACCTCCTCGACGCCGGGCAGGTCGGGAACGGCGGCGCGGCCGCCGGTGTTGAGGAATATCTTCGGCGCGGTCAGCAGTTCGTCGCCGACGCGCACGGTGTTGGCGGATTCGAAACGCGCATGGCCGCGGTAGAGCGTGCACTTCTCCATGCCGGCGATCCAGGTTTCCAGCCCTGTGCGGGAAGCGCCCGACACCTTGTCCTTGCGCGCCTTGATCGCTTTGTAGTCGACGCCCACCGGGCCGGATAAGGTCACGCCATAGTCGGCGGCGCGGCGCGCGAGATGGGTGGCGTAGGCGCTCGCCACCATCGTCTTGGTCGGGATGCAGCCGGTGTTGACGCAGGTGCCGCCGACGAGCTTGCGCTCGACCAGCGCCACGCTCATGCCGGCCGCGTTCAGCCGGCCGGCGAGCGGCGTGCCGGCCTGGCCGGCGCCGATGATGATGGCGTCGAAGGCCTTGGCCGTCATGCCACGGCCGCCACGATCAGCAGGCCGCCGATGATCGCCGCGGCGTCCTCGATGAAGGCAGCGGGCGGGTCCTTGCCGAAAGCCGCCGCCAGTCGGCCGCGGAACTCGGCGCCGCCGAGCGTGCCGATCACGGCGCCGATGGCGCCGGCAATCAGGCCACCGATGATGGCGCCGCCGGTCGCGCCGAACACCGCGCCGCAAAAGGCGCCGATGATGACGCGGGCGCCGAACTGCTGCGGCACCTTGCGGCTCGGCGTCGACGGCAGCTGGTCGGTGATCAGCTCGACGACCCCCAGGATGGTGGAAATGCCGAGGGCGATCCAGTGCCCCATGAAACTCGCCCAGGTGCCGGCGACCGGCAGCCAGCCGAGCCAGGCGCCCCAGGCGGTGACGGCAAGTGCCGTTCCGGCGCGGAGCCCGGCAACGACCCCGATCAGCAATGCAAGCAGATAAAGCATGATTGACCCCCTCGATGTCAGGACCTCGCACTGTCCGGCGCGAGCAAGCTAGCATAGGCCGGACATTTGGCCAGCAGGCTTTCGCCCAGCAAAGGATTGTGCTTTGGCAGTAATTCGATGGAGACGCGGCCATGACGGCAAGTGAGCGCATGAAGATGGCGGCGGGCGAGTGGTACACTTGCCTCGATCAGGAACTGGAAGCGCTGCGCGTCGCCGCGCGCGATGCGGTGTTCGAGCACAACGGCCTGCCGCCCCGGCAACGCGGCGACATCGGCCCGGCATTGCGGTCATTGTTGGGAAGCACGGGCGAGGGGGCGCGCATAGAGGGGCAGTTCCACTGCGCCTACGGGTTCAACCTCTTTCTCGGCGATGGTGTCTTCCTCAATGCCGGCTGCACGGTCCTCGATACGGCGCCGGTGCGCATCGGCAAGCGGACGTTGCTCGGGCCTAATGTGCAGATCTACTGCGCCGAGCATCACAGGGAGGCTGCAGCAAGGCAGGCGGGGCTGGAGATCGCCAAGCCGGTGACGATCGGCGCCGATGCCTGGATCGGCGGCAGCGCCATCATCCTCGGCGGCGTCACGATCGGCGATGGTGCCATCGTTGGCGCTGGCGCCGTGGTTACCCGCGACGTCGCAGCGAACACCACGGTGGTCGGCAATCCGGCACGTCCGGTCAGGCAGCGTTGAGCGGCTTGCCCGTTCGGGTCAAAACATTGCGGCGTGTGTCGGCCTTTTGGCGCCGGCACTCCTGGAGAACTCGCGCCGATA
>NZ_RZOI01000417.1:0-5401 GCF_004022645.1 Mesorhizobium sp. M4A.F.Ca.ET.020.02.1.1
TCGAAACCGAAGATCCAGGTGATCATCCGCGACGCCTGCCGCAACAACCCGTTCCCGCGCAAGGACTACTGGCTGCGGGATCAACTGATCACCGCCGGCAATGCCGGCCTCGCGCAGGTCAAGAGCTCGCTGAACACGCTGATCGCCTTCGCCACCGAACCGGGCTCGGTCGCCTATGACGGAACCGGTGACCTTAGTCCCTTCTCATCGGCATTTTCGCGCCGCGCGCTGGCGCCTAACCAGGAGATCCGCGCCGTGATGGCCGCGGTGCGCCGCGACGTCGTCCAGGCGACCGACGGCAAGCAGGTTCCCTGGGAAAACTCCTCGCTGATCGACGAGGTCGTGCTGATGCGCCGCGCCACCCGGCCTTCGCTGCCGCCGGTGCTGGAGAAGGTCGTGCTCTCGGGGGTCGGCCCGGTCGATCTCGGCCTGCCGCAGCCGATCGATGTCGACGGCGGAACCGTCACCGTCAGCATCGAGAGACCGCCGGCTCTCGGCCGCCTGACGCTGGACGGCAAGCCTGTCGAGGTCGGCCAGCCGATCCAGGGCAAGGACCTGCCGCGCCTGAAGATGGATGTCCCCAAGGGCGCCGCCGCGCAGGACGAGGTGGATATGCTGGCCTACGCCACGCATGACGACTGGGGCGGCCAAAGCCAGGGCATACTGGTGTTCCGGGTCAAGAGCGGCGAGGGAGCCGATGGTCAGCAGATCATGGCCTCGCTGGAGGCCGAGCAGAAGCAGCAGATCCTGGAGCGCGGCATCCAAATCACCGGCGCCGCAGAGGCGATCGAAAATCGTGACATCGGTGTTCCGGTGGGCGTCGGCCCGGTTGCGCTGAACCTGGATCTGCCGACGAAGGACCCCGCGGTCAGCCTGAAAGTCGCGAGCTATCCGGCAACGGGAACGCTATCCCTGCCTGACCGAACACTGACGCCCGACGCAAGCCTAAGGGCCGACGAGGTCGAGCACTTGCGGTACGAACCGCAGATCGGCACCGTCAAGCCGCTCATAGTCGGCCTCGAAATCCGGGCCGACGACAATTCATCCAAGCCCGCCAGCATGAAACTCTCGCCAAGCGTCGATCCATGCGACACGGCCGCCGGCGAACCGCTCGACCTGCAAGGCGTGGTCCCCGGCCTGTTGCCGAACGAGATCGGCGCCGGCGCGGTGGACGCCTGCGAGACGGCTGTGAAGGCTTATCCGGATGTACCCCGCTTCCGCTATGAACTCGGACGCGCTCTGCTTGCCGTGGGCAAGGTCGAGGATGCCAGGACAGCCATCGAGGAGGCCGCGAAAAGGGGGCATGTCCGCGCCGTCTTCGAACTCGGCTACCTGCATGCGACCGGAACCGGAACCGCTCAGGACCGCACGCAGGCCAATGCCCTCTACAAGGCTGCGTCGGACAAGGGCGATCCCTACGGCATGACGTCCTGGGGGCGCGCCCTGTTCAACGGCTACGGCGTCAGGCCCGACACTGCAAAGGGGTTGGACCTGCTGCTCAAGGCCGCGGCGATGGGGCACACCTATGCCATGAACGATCTCGCCGCGATCTTCACGGAGGGCCGCAACGGCGTGACCGCCGACCCGGATCGCGCGGTTGCCTTCCTTCAGGCCGGCGTGCAGCGGCAGGACATGTATTCGATGAACCTGCTCGGCCGGAACTATCTTAGCGGCCAGGGCGTGGACAAGGATCCGAAGATGGCGCTGACGCTGTTTCAACGGGCCATCGATCTCGGCCAGCCCTACGCTCCAGCCAGCCTTGGGCGCATGTACCGGGACGGCTCCGGCGTGGAGCGGGACCTCGCCGAGGCACAAAGACTGTTCGAGCTAGGGACCATGCGCGGCGATCAGTCCGGCGCCTACGATCGCGCGGCTCTCGAAATGCAGAAGGGCGACAAGGCCAATCAGGCCGTCGCCGCGCGTTTCCTCGCTTTCGCGGCCGCGCTCGACCTTCGCAAGGAGCTGCCGGAGGCCAGGAAGACGCTGGCAAAATTCGCAGCGAAGCCGAAAACGGCGGCGCTGGAGCAGTTGCAACAGGAACTCAAGTCGAAGGTCGCCGCGACCGGCTCGCTGGACACTCAGCTGATCAACGCGGCCAGAGGGGTGTGGGAAGAAGCCAATCCGCGCAGGGACCTTTTCTGATCAACCGGGAGGCAATGGTGGGCAGGACATTGAAGCAGGCAATCACCGCAACAACGCTGTTCGGCTTCATGGTGGCGCTCATGGGCTGCACGTCCCTGATGCCCAAGGCCGAGCCGACACCGGTGGCGGCGAAGCCGCAGCAGAAGGTGGTCCGCACGACCCCTCAGACCACGGTCGTCAAACAGAAAAAGGTGACCGCCAAAAAAGTGGTAAAGCCGGTTGAGGAAACCACTGTGACCGCGCCTGTTGTTCCCACTATGGGAGGCGGTGGGAGCGGCGGAGGCAATAGCGGCGGCGGCTGGGGAGGATGACCAAGCATCCAGGGCAGCCGGCTGCGATGACCGTGCGGTGCGCCACTGACTTCAGCACCGCCTTCACAAAGGCCTAGGCATCCGCCGATTGGCGCAGCGCCTCGATCTCCGCCGTCTGGATGCCCATTTCGACGAAGGCTGAAAGCACGGAAAAGCGATCGGCGAGCGCGACACGTGCCAGCCCCGCCAGTATCCCGGCATTGACCGCATGGGCGGCGGGGAACGGCCGCATCACAGGCATCGCCGCCTCGTCCGCGGCTAAACCGCCGTCGCGCCATATCACGGCCAGGGCAATCCAGGCGACCGGCGTCGTCGGCGGCATCGCCACGGCCCTGCTCAGCGCCGCATGGTGCCTGGGATTGTCCGGCTCGCTGACCCAGTCGCCGACAAGCATGAGCAACTCCAGGTCCTGCCCGTCGAGCAGGTCGCGCAGGTGGCTCAGGCATTCATGAGCCCACCAGACCGCGGCCCGTTCGGCGAGCAGATAGGCACAGAACGTGATTGCTTCCTCGGGCACCGGCCCGGCGAGCAGGGCTCGGCAGAACTCGATCGAGGCCTGTTCGGTCGGGAGGGCGCTCATGTCCCCGGCGACAGCGGGACAAGCCGTGAAAAGGTCCCGTGCCGTTTTGTATCGGAGCTCATTGGCCATGGCCGCCACGCCTTTCCCCGAGGAATAACAGCCACTCAAGCGCCCGGCGAGGCGCCGGTCAAGTCTTGCTCGACGGGCAGGCGGCCATCGCCGGCGATGCCGCATATTTTCGGTGTGGCCGACAGACAATCGCTTCGGAATTTGATATGATCCGCGGCCGGCGAAATCGGATGCTTCAAACGGGAGTAACGGTTATGCGAATGGGCAGTTCAGCCTTTGTGTTGGCGGTCGTGCTTGTGTCTGGCCAGGCTTTTGCCGATCCGCTGCAGAAATCGGAAGACATTGTGAAGTTTTTTGCCGGAGCGGGCAATCTCGGCGCTTCGCGCGGGATTTGCGTCGGCACCGAGGACGAGTGCAAGAGCAAGGCCGAGGCGAAGGACGCGCCGGCCAAGAAAACCGGCCTCGACATGATGATCAATTTCGGGCTCGATTCAGCCCAGCTCGACACGACCGCGCGCACCGAGCTCGACGAGTTCGCCAAGGCGTTGAAGGACCAACGGCTGAGCTCTTTCAGCTTCGTCGTCGAAGGTCACACCGACGCCTCCGGCTCGTCCCGCTACAATCAGGAACTGTCACAAAGGAGAGCGCAATCGGTGGCCGCCTTCCTGACGGCCAATGGCGTTGCCGCCACCAGGCTCGAAGCGATCGGCCTGGGCAAGACGCATCCGCGCAGCGCCAACCCGTACGATCCGGTCAACCGCCGGGTCGAAATGCGGATCAGGACGGAGTAGCACCCCTCATTTGCGTCGGCAGGCGCCCTTTGCGGCAGGCCCGGGTTCCGGCCGTCACTTGTTGAGCACGCCGCCCACAGCCACACCGGTGCCGAAGATCAGCGCCTTGGTCAGGAAGTCGTTGTTGTTGTCCTGGGGCGGCGGGGGTTCCTCCCGGCCGACCAGGGTGTCGCGGTTGCGCTTCTTCTGAACGACCTGCTGTTGCTTCTTGCGCTGCTTCTGCACCACCGGCTTCGGTGCGCGGGCCTTCTGCACCACCTGTTTCTTCGGCGTCGTCGCGCGGGCCTGGTCGGCGGCGTGCCTGGCGCGCACCGCCTCCATCATCGGGTCCGTCTGGACCACCAGGAAGGCCAGTTGCTCCCGCGTCAGGAAGCCGGTCGGCGGCAGGCCGTTCTCCTCTTGCCAGTCGCCGATCGCCTGGCGGGTCTTGGGGCCCATATTCCCGTCAACGCTGCCAAGTTCGTTGCCGAGGGCCTCGATGCGCAACTGCAGATCGATGCGCCCCTCGCGATCGAGACCGATGGCGCTTTCCGTCAGTTCGCTGCCCAGCGCCTGCTTCATTTCGTCCGAAATGCCGACCGACGTGCGCACGGCGGAGCCGGAATTGGCGTTCGCCTCGTCCGTATCGAGGGCCGCGACCTGCTTGTCTTCGGCTTTCGGGTCCTGCAACTCGTCGATGTTCAGCTTCGCCACCGTGGCGAAACGGCCGTTCGGGAACTGTTCGAGATAGGCCTCGTAGAACGGGATGGAATTCTTCTTCGAGGCCTCGTCCCACAGACGCTGCTCGACTTCCCATGACGGAGGTTCGCCGACCACTAGGGCGGGGGTCGAAGTGGCCGCGGCGCCGGGTGTCTCGGCTGCGGGTTTTGCCGCGGGCGTCGCCTCGACAGGTTTTCCCATGAAGACCTCGCGCCCCAGCGAGGCATTGTGCCACGGCCGCTGCCGGCCTTGCGTGGTCTCGGTCACTTCGCCGCGCACGCGCGTCAGCGCGCTCTGGATCTCGACGCCCGGCTCGGTCAGGTGCCTGGCGAGGGCGGTCGAATAGGGACTGTTGACGCCGTTGCCATCGAAAGCGATGGCGCCGGGATCGGTTGCGTAGGCAATCAGGATGCCGCCGGTGCCGACACCGTCCGATTTGGCCTCGACCGGCGCCAGTCCGGCCCCCAGAGAACGGCTCTTCGGCAGCGCGGCGGCAAGAGTCCTTGCCAGCGGATTATCGCGGCAGGCGTCGAGGATGATGACCCCGACCGCCGGCTCGGGCGGCAGCGCCGACATGAACTCGTCGATCTGGATGGTGCGGGTCTTGAGATAGGCCGGCGACGTCAGCTCGGCATCGACCGGAATGAGGAAATTCTTGCCGTCTACCTGCATGCCGTGGCCGGCGTAGTAGATGACGGCGAGGTCGGCGTCGTAGGATTGCTCGGTGAACCGGCTGATGAGGCTGTGCATGCCCGCATTGTCCTGGTCCAGGCCTTCGATAACCTCGAAGCCGGCGTTGCGCAGCGTCGATGCAATGAGCTGTGCGTCATTGGCGGGGTTTGGGAAGGGGACGGCATGGACGTATTTGT